>DAHUXU010000413.1 GCA_027307005.1 Gemmatimonadota bacterium | reverse complement strand
CGAAGTCGACAAGCGCCTCGAGAAGAACGATGCGACGCTCGCCACGCGGTGCACCGGCTTGCCGGCGGCGATGCGCGCCTCCATCGCGTTGAGGTAGGCTTCGGCGACCGCGCGATAGTGCTCGACCGAGAACAGCAGCGTGATGTTGATGTTGATGCCCTCCTCGAGCGCCTGCTCGATGGCGGTCCACCCTTCCCGCGTGCCCGGAATCTTGATCATTACGTTAGGCCGGCTGACTTCGCGCCACAGCCGGCGCGCCTCCTCCAGCGAGCCTTGCGTATCGCGGGCGAGCTTGGGGCTCACTTCGATCGACACGAAGCCGTCGGCGCCGTCGGTGGAGTCGTAGACGGTGCGGAACACGTCGGCGGCCATGCGCACGTCCTCGACGGCGATCGCTTCGAAGGCGTCGGCATCCGACTTGGCGCGGATGGCCGGGCGCCCGAGGGCGGCGTCGTAGTCCTTGCTGCCGGCGATCGCGCTCTCGAAGATGCTGGGATTCGAGGTCATGCCGCGCAGGCCGTCGGCGACGCGGGCGGCGAGGTCGCCGCTCTGGATCATGTCGCGCCGCAGGTAGTCCAGCCAGACGCTCTGCCCGAGGGCGAGGAGCGCCATCATCTTGCTCGTCGTATGGACGGTAGTCATCGATCCTCCGTTAGTCGTCAGCGATTGAGCATCGTGCGCGCCGCGGACACGACGTGCTCTGCCGTGAGGCCGAGCTCGCGGTAGATCCGCTCGTACGGCGCGGACGCGCCGAACCGCTCCAGGCCGATCACGACGCCCGAATCGCCGACGAGCCGGTACCACGGCTGCGGGCTCGCGGCTTCCATCGCGATGCGATGATGATTCGTGCGCGGCAACACCTGGTCACGATACGATACCGGCTGAGCATAGAATCGTTCGATGCTCGGCACGCTCACCACGCGAGCGCGGATGTCGGCCGACAGCAGCTGCTCCTGCGCGGCGAGGAGAATGTGCACTTCGGAGCCGCTGCCGAGAAGAATCACGTCGGGTCCGGCGCTGCCGCCGTCGACGTCGGACAGCACGTAGGCGCCGCGGGCCACGCCAGAGGCCGGCGCATACCGCGACCGATCGAGAATCGGGACATTCTGCCGCGTGAGCGCGAAGGCCACCGGCCCGCTCGTGATCTCGAGCGCCGTCGCCCAGGCTTCCGCCGTTTCCGCTGCATCCGCGGGTCGAAACACCGTCATGCCAGGAATCGCGCGCAGGGCGGCGAGTTGCTCGATGGGTTGATGCGTCGGGCCGTCTTCGCCGAGCCCGACCGAGTCGTGCGTGAACACGTAAATCGGGCGGATCTTCATGAGTGCGGCGAGCCGGGTGGGCGGCCGCATGTAGTCCGAGAAAATCAGGAACGTACCGCCGAACGGGATGATGCCGCCGTGCACGTACATGCCGTTCATGATCGCCGCCATCGCGTGTTCTCGGACGCCGTAGAACAGGTTGCGTCCGCGCGGAGTGTCGCGCTCGAGGCGATCGCTGGAGTTGATGATCGTCTTGGTCGACGTCGAGAGGTCGGCGGCGCCGCCCACGAGCTCCGGAATCTTGGGACCGAGGGCGTTGATGACGGTGTTGGACGCGGCGCGCGTCGCGATCCCCTTCTCGTTAGGCTGGAACGTGGGCAGCGCGGTGCGCCATCCGTCGGGGAGTTTCCGCTCGAGGCGTCGGGCGAGCTCGCGCGCGGAATCGGGCCGGCGGGCCGCCCAGGCATCGCGCAGTTTCTCCCATTGCGCTCGGAGCGGGGCGCCGCGCTTCCCTGCCTCGCGCCACGCGGCGAGCGCCTCGGGGGGCACGTGGAAGGTGTCGGTCCACTCCCAGCCGAGGTTCTGCTTGGTGAGCTTGACTTCGTCGACGCCTAACGGTTCGCCGTGCGCCTGCGACGTGTCCTGCTTGTGCGGGCTGCCGTAGCCGATGTGGGTGCGGACGATGATGAGCGTGGGGCGGTCGTGGACGTCGCGCGCCTGCGCGAGCGCGCGATCCATGACCGGCAGGTCGTTCACATCGTCGACGCGGAGGACGTTCCAGCCGTAGGCCTCGAAGCGGGTGCCCGTGTCGTCGCTCATGGACAGCGAGGCCGGCCCGTCGAGCGTGATGCTGTTGTCGTCGTAGCAGACGATGAGTTTGCCTAACCCGAGGTGGCCGGCGATGGACGCCGCTTCGTGCGAGATGCCTTCCATGAGGTCGCCGTCGCTGGCGAACACCCAGGTGCGGTGGTCGATCACCGCATCGTCACCGGTGTTGAACTCGGCCGCGAGGTGCCGCTCGGCGATGGCCATGCCGACGGCGTTGGCGAATCCCTGGCCTAACGGACCGGTGGTCGTCTCGATGCCCGGCGTGTGGCCGTACTCGGGGTGGCCCGGCGTCTTGCTGCCCCACTGGCGGAAATGCTTGATGTCCTCGAGCGTGATGTCGTATCCGGTGAGATAGAGCACGCTGTAGAGCAGCATCGACGCGTGGCCGCACGAGAGGACGAACCGATCCCGGTTCGGCCAGTCGGGATGGTTCGGATCGTAGCGCAGGTGCCTGGTGAAGAGCAGGTAGGCGAGCGGCGCGAGCGCCATCGGCGTCCCCGGGTGCCCCGAATTCGCCTGCTGTACCGCATCCATGGACAGCGTCCGCACCGTGTTGATGCAGAGCTCGTCCAATGGCGATGCGATGCCGCCCGCCGCGCTCCGTGATGCTGTGGTCGCCGTTTCCGTCATGTCACCGTGCTCCTGCGTTGGATGCGATGGATGGAGGAGCGCCGCTCGCGCTCGGAGCGCGCGGTGCATCTGTCGTGCGTGCGTCGTCTTCCGCGGCCGCGATGGCCGCGCCGTAGAGCCCAACGTCGTCGTTCATCACCACGCGCACCGGCATGCGCTGCATCATTTCCGACAGACGCCCCTTGTCCCGGAACGCGGCAAGGAAGGTGCCGTCCACCAGCTTCTTCACGATGGCGGGCGCGATGCCGCCGACGATGTACACGCCGCCCGTGGCGAGCACCGTCAGCGCGAGGTTTCCCGCTTTGGCGCCGTACGCGCCCGCGAAGACATCGAGCGCCTGGACACACAGCGCGTCCGAGCCGTCGAGACCGTGCCGCGAGATCGCTGCCGCTCCCTCGTTCTCGACGGCATCGTGCACCGCGGCCTGCACCCGATCGGACGCGCGCGCGGCGAGAAAGCGATAGATGTTCACGAGCCCCGGACCGGAAATGACGCGCTCGCTGGACACGTGCCCGAATTCGGCGGCGAGCGATGCGAGCAGCTCGCGTTCGAGCGCCGTATGCGGCGCGAAGCCTGTATGTCCGCCTTCCGAGGGCCGCGTGCGAACCCGGCGGCCTTCGCGCACGACGAAGGCTTCGCCGAGTCCCGTGCCGGCGCCGATGAGCGCCTGGACGCCGCTGTCGTCGGGCGCGCCGGCCTGCAGCGTGATCATGTCGCGCGAATCGAGGCGCGCGATGCCGCGGGCAATGGCGTCGAGATCGTTGAGGAGACGCGCGTGCGGGATGCCGATCTCCCTCGCCAGGCTCCGCTCGTCGAGCGTCCACGGCAAGTTAGGCGTGGCGGTGCGCCCGTCGGTGACCGGTCCTGCGACGCCGAACGCGGCGCGCGGCGGCGATTCGGTACCGTCGTCGAGGAATCGGCGGACGATGGGCGCGAGCGACGGATAGGCGGCGCTCGGGTAGCGCGCGTCGCGGACGAGGCGCAGGTGTTGGTCATCGATGTCCACCACCGCCAGCCGTGCGTG
>DAHUXU010000404.1 GCA_027307005.1 Gemmatimonadota bacterium | reverse complement strand
CACGAGTCGCCGTCCTCGACGATTGGCAGCGCGTGGCGCGGGCGTGCGCCGACTGGACGCCGCTGGAAGCGCGCGCCGAGGTGCGCTTCTTCACCGAGCCGTTCGCGTCGGAGGATGACGCGGCCGCCGCACTCGCTGGCTTCGAGGTGATCCTCGCCACGCGCGAGCGCACGCCGTTTCCGCAATCGCTTATCGATCGCCTGCCGGCATTGCGCATGTTCGGGCTCACCGGCGTGCGCGCTGGCCAGATCAACCTCCCCTACCTGCAACAGCGCGGCGTGGTCGTCTGCAGCACCGACGGCGGGCCTGGTGTCGAAAGCACCGCGGAGCTGGCGCTCGCGCTGATGCTCGCCGCCGCGCGCCGCATTCCGGAGGGCGATGCGTCTGTGCGCGCGGGGCGCTTCCAGCTCGAAATGCCCACCGGCTTCGTGCTGACCGGCAAGACGCTCGGCCTCGTGGGCCTGGGGCGCATCGGCGCACGCATGGCTCGCTACGGCCACGCGCTCGGTATGACCGTGCTTGCGTGGAGCCCGCACCTCACCGACGAGCGTGCCGCCGAAGCCGACGCGCAGCGCGTGACGAAGGACGAGCTGCTCGCCCGCGCCGACGTCGTAAGTCTGCACCTTGTGCTGTCGCCGCCCACGCGCGACATCCTCGGCACCGCCGAGTTCGGGCGGATGAAGCGCGGTGCGATCCTCGTCAACACGTCGCGCGCGCCGCTGGTCAATGAAGCCGCGCTGATCGCTGCCGCGCGAGACGGCCGCATCGTCGCCGCGCTGGACGTGTACGAGCGCGAGCCGCTGCCAGCCGGCCATCCGCTGCTGACGTGCCCGAACACCGTTCTCACGCCGCACCTCGGCTATAGCGTGCTCGAGGTGTATCGCGAGTTCTATGTGCAGTCCGTCGAGAACGCACTCGCGTATCTGGCAGGAAAGCCGGTGCGGGTGCTGCCTGCGCAAGCCAGGTGAGAACGGCCGTGCGTCGCGCGTCGCTCGCGCCATGGTCCGGCCCAGTGACGCGGTGACCGTGCGGCGATGACGATGTCAGAGATGGTGGCCGAACATGCCGAGGACTGCGTCGCGCACGCGCTGTCGGCGCCGCCGCGTCGTCACCGGCGCCTCGACGGATTGGCGCTGACGATCGAGACGGTGGCCGTGGCGGCGATCATCGTCAACATCTTCGTGACGTTCGGCAACGCGCTCGTGCGCTTCCTGACAAGGCAAGACTTTGCTTGGGCGGCCGACCTGTGGCAGGTGCTCATAGCGATGATCACCTTCCTCGGCGCCCCCGCATACTACCGACGGACCTCCGGCATGGCATACACCGCCGTGCTCGACACGCTGCAGGGCTCGCAACGGCAGGCGGCGGAAGCGTGCGGGTTGCTCATCATGCTCGGCGTCTGCGTCACCGCGCTCGCGCCGTTTCCCACCTTCTTCGCGAGCCAGCGGCTGCAGACGCTGCCGATCCTCGGCATCGACTCGGGCTACGTCGCCATCTGGCTCGGCGTGGGACTG
>DAHUXU010000402.1 GCA_027307005.1 Gemmatimonadota bacterium | reverse complement strand
CGCGCGCGCGGACAGTATCGATGAAGCTCACGCCGGATCGAACCGTTCGCGGAGGGCGCGGTGCACGGTGGGATTCACGAGGTCGGCAGTCTCGCCGTGAAAGCGCGCGATCTCGCGCACGAGGCTCGAGCTCACGTACGTGAGGTCCAGTCTTGGCATCATGAACACGGTTTCCATGTCCGCGTTCAAGTGGCGATTCATGAGCGCCATCTGGAACTCGTACTCGAAGTCGGCCACGGCGCGGAGCCCGCGAATGGAGAGCGTGGCGCCCACCGCCCGTGCCAGGTCGACGAGCAGTCCATCGAACTGGCGGACTTCCACGCGCGGATCGTCGGCAACGGCGCTGCGAATGAATCGAATGCGCTCGTCCACCGAGAAGAGCGGCTGCTTGGAAATGTTGGTCGCGACGGCCACCACCAACCTGTCGACGAACGACAGGCTGCGCGTGATGAGATCTTCGTGTCCGTAGGTGACGGGGTCGAAGCTGCCCGCGTAGATGCCGATGCGCATGGGTGGTGGAGTTGGCGTGAGACCAGCGGTCAGACTACTCGGACTGCGGGGCGTCGCCGCCCCCGTCGCGATAAATCGTGATCACGGTGTCGCCGTATTTGCGACGCGTCGCTCCATCGGGCAGCGACTCGCGCACATCGTGCTCCACCGCCAGCACGGTCGCAAACGGGACGTCGAGCCATCGCGCCGCGACCTGGGTCGCGAGACCGAGACGATACGGTGGGTCCGCGAACGCCACATCGTACGTTCGGGCGGCCAGCCTTTCAATGAATCGCAGTGCGTCGCCGCGATGCACGCGCGACTCGCCGGCGGCCTCAAGCGTCTCGACGTTGCGGCGCAGCGCCTCCAAGCTGCGCGCGGACAGCTCGACAAATTCGACGGACGCGGCCCCGCGCGAGAGGGCTTCCAGCCCGAGCGCACCGGAGCCGGCAAACAGGTCGAGCACGCGCGCGTCGGGAAGGTCGCGCTGGAGAATGGACATCCACGCTTCGCGAACCTTGTCGGCGGTTGGGCGGACGCGCGGGTCGGCGGGCGGCACGATGGTCCGGCCGCGCCACCGGCCGCTCACGATGCGCACCGTTAGGCCCGGATGTCCGCGAGGTGCGCCTGGAGCCGCACTTCGCCGTTCCACTCGTCTCGTTCGAGGCGGAAGGCGACGTCGACGGGAGTGCCGGGCGTGAGGTCGGCGGCGCGCGATGCCATGCCCCAGCCGATCGCATCGAGCGTGGGACCGGAGTCGCCGGCCAGACGCAGCTTGAGGTGTCCGCCCGGATCTGCCGAGCCGCTCGAGGACCCGTGTCCGACGATGCGGGGCGGTCCATCGAGATGGACGCGGCGCGCGACCAGCACCGGCGTCGCGGTGCCCGGGCCGAAGGGCTCGAAGTGCCGGAGCAGCGCCTCGAAATCGATCGTGGCATCGGGGAGCTCGATCTCGAGGTCGATGCGCAGATCGGGCACGAGATCATCCGGCGTCAAGCGCGACCGCGCCACGCTGTTGAACTTGTCGCTGAAGGCGTCGACGCGCGAGGTCTCGATGCTGATGCCGGCGGCGACGCGGTGGCCGCCGTAGCGCAGCAGCAGGTCGCGGCATTCCGTTAGGCCGCCGTGGAGATCGAACGCCGGGATCGAGCGGCCCGAGCCCCGGCCCTGCGCGCCATCGAGCGCGACCAGGACCACCGGCCGGCACACTTCCTCGACCAGCCGCGAGGCCACGATGCCGACCACGCCCGGATGCCACCCCTGCTCCGCAATGACGACGCCGTACGTGGCGTCGAGGTTCATCGCGTCGACGCGGCGCGCCGCGCTGGAGAACGTGTCGCGGTCCAGCTCCTGCCGCCGGCGGTTGAGCTCTTCGAATTCGCGCGCCAGGGCGTTGGCGCGCGCTTCATCGGAGGTGGTGAGGAGCTCGACACCGCGGATCGCGTGGCCTAACCGGCCAACGGCGTTGAGGCGCGGCGCGAGCACGAAGCCGATGCGTCCGGCGGTGATCGGCCGGCCATCGAGTCCGGCGGCGCGCCGCAAGGCGCGCAGGCCCGGGTTCGCGGTGTCGTTGAGCACCTTGAGCCCGTACCGCGCCAGCACGCGATTCTCGCCGCGCAGCGGCGCGACGTCGGCGATCGTGGCGAACGCCACGAGATCGAGCATGCGGTAGACGACGTCTTCGTTCAGGCCTA
>DAHUXU010000400.1 GCA_027307005.1 Gemmatimonadota bacterium | reverse complement strand
GGCGCGCGCTGCGGGTCGCCCAGGGTGAAGAATCGAGCGGTCCGGCCGACAGGAAGATGGTGTTCGCGCATCATGAGCCAAGACTGCCCGGCGACCGGCGCTTCGTCAATGGCGGACGCGGCCGCTCGACCCGGTCATGTCAGCGCGCTGAAGTTGATGAGATCGATGTCGCCGCGGCTGAGGCGCTCCCGCACCGCCGGGGAGGTGAGCGCGGCGAGCTCCGCGTCCCGCTGCCAGGTGTAGCCATCCATAGATGCGAGCTCGCTGTCGCTGCGACCCGGGTGCACCATGAGCTCGGTCGTGCCCGGCGCGAGATTGTCGAGCGCGCGCAGGAGATTTCGCTCGACATCGCGTCCACCCTGCAGCGAGATGCCGATGAAATGATCCGGGTAGCGAAGGGGCGATGCGGTGCGGCGGATACTCGCCCAACTGAGCGCGATGAGCACGTTCACCGGGACGCGCATCGGCTCGAGCGGCGTGTTCCGGAACGATTCGACCGGCCATCGCATGGCGTGAATCCCGGCGCGGACCGCGGCGGCGGCAATCGGATGCCAGAGCGCGGGGATCGCATGCGTGTGCATGTGGCTGTCCACATGCGTGGGGTCCACCCCGGCGCGGCGCACGGCGGTGATCTGCGCATCGCACTCGGCGCCGACTTCGTCGGGATCGATGGCGCCGGCGAACGCGCGGACCACGAGGGCGGCCAGGCGGTGAAATCGACCAGTCTTTGCGTCGACGAGCGTGCGGACGCGCGCGAGCGGCTCGCCCTGCACCAGATTGATGTGCACGCCCACGCCTAACGGTGTCGCGACGTCCCACACGGCGCGCACCGCGTCGTCGAACGCGGGCATGTTCGCGAGCAGCGTCGTCGATGACACCGTGCCCGCGCGATGCGCCTCGAGAATTCCTTGGGTGATGCCCCTGGTGTAGCCGAAATCGTCCGCGTTGATGATCAGGCGGGACGGATCAGTCGTAGCGCCTCCGCCACTCGTTCGTGCGGATACGGGCGAGGTCGCGCGCCATGTCGGCTGCATCCTTCACGAAGCGCACGGTGGTGGGCTCTTCATCGTAGCGGAAGTTAACCGCAACCTGCTGAATCGTGAGACCGAACTTGCGGGCGATGAACAGCGCTTCGACGTCGAAGCCGAATCTCGGGATCGTCAATCGCGGGAACACCAGATCCGCCGCCTCCGCCGAGAAGCCTTTGAGCCCTGCCTGCGTGTCGCGGACGCCCGGAATGAGCGCCCAGCGGACGAGCGCGTTGAACAAGCGGCTCATCACATGACGTGTGTAGAGATACGAGAAGAAGCTCGGACTCATGAGATACCGCGAGTCGGGCAGCACGCGGCAGGCAACGGCAACATCGGCGCCCTGCTGCAGCGCGTCGAGAATCTTGTCGATTTCGGTGGTGGGATAGGCGAGGTCGGCGTCGGTGAACACGCGGAACCTGCCGCGTGCCGCGCGCATGCCGCGACTCACGGAATATCCCTTCCCCATGTTTCGGTCGTTGTGCAGCACCTGCACGCACGGTGCTTCCGTCGAGAACGCATCGAGCGCCTGCGCGACGCCATCGTTGCTGTGATCGTCGACGAAAATGAGCTCCCACGAATAGGGCCGCGATCGCAGGAACGCGCGGAACTGTTCGAGCGCCGCGGGGAGTCGTGCGACGCCGTTGAACACGGGAACGACCAGCGAGAGCAGCGGCGGCCGAGTCGCCGAAGGGTTCTGGGAAGTCACGCCCGATCGTTGGGAGAGTGAACCGGCGGTGTGACATCCAACATACACCGTCAGCGAACACAGCGGCCCGGTCGCGGCTGCTTCTTCGCGAAATCTTTAGTCACCCATGGCGAGCACAACTTTTCCGTGCGTTTCGTTGGACTCGACCCGACGGTGCGCCTCGCACGCATCGCGCACGGGGAACACGCGGTCGACCGTCGGGCGGACGGCGCCGCTCGACAGGAGCGGCAGCACCTCGTGTGCGAACGCGCGCGTGGCGGCGATCTTTTCTTCGAGCGGGCGAGCGCGGAGGACGGTGCCGCGGATCGTGAGCCGCGATGTCAGGACCCGCGCCACGGGGATCGTCGCCTCGCGGCCGCCGAGCGTGCCGATGAGAACGAGCCGACCGCGCATGCCGAGGCACTCGATGGCGGCGCGGACATAGGGACCGCCCACGAGGTCGAGCACCACATCGACGCCCGCGCCATCGCTCCAGCCGCGGGCGGCGGCGACCAACGGCGCCAGGTCGTCGCCGGCGACGTGGCCATCGGTTAGGCCTAGGGCGCGCGCGGCCTCGATCTTGGACGCGCGTCGGGCGCTGCCGTACACGCGCGCCCCCATGGCGCGCGCGAGCTGCACGGCGGCGAGGCCGACGCCCGAGCCGACGGCGTGGATGAGGACGCGCTCGCCCTAGCGCAGCGCGGCGCCGGCAACCAGCGCATCGTGCGCGGTGATGAACGCTTCG
>DAHUXU010000390.1 GCA_027307005.1 Gemmatimonadota bacterium | reverse complement strand
GGTAAAGATCGATGCGTTGCTGGGCCGAGTGCTCTCGCTGCTCGACAATCCCGCCGCGCGAGAGGCCGCCCTGAACGGTGACGACGCGGAGACGGCGTACCTCGCGCTCTGGAGCGTCGCGTTCGACGACGTCGAGGCGGTCATTCCACTCGCGACCACGCTCGCGTCATCGAGCTCCGCATCGATGCGGTTCGTGGCCGCGCACATTCTCGTGCAGTCGTCGTGGTCGAGCGCGTTCCCGGTGCTCGCCACTCTGTTAGGCGACGCCGATCTCCGGGTTGCCGCGCGGGCGCTCAACGGCTTTTTCACCGACCGGTCGAAGCACGTCGATGTCGACACGATGTTCGGGCATCTGGAACGGCTCATTGCGCGGAGTCCGAAGCGCGGCCAGTTGCTCGACACCATTGTCTGGCCGTGGTGGAAGCACACGCTCGAGCGCTCGCACGTTGCGGCGGCGATGGTCGTTCACGCCCCGCATGTTCCGGGCGAGCGCCTGCTGCCACACATTCGCGACCTCGACGCAGATGGGCGTGCAGCGTTTTTACGCACCGTCGCCGGGCTGGCGGCGCACCGCATGCGCGGCCAGCCCGAACCGAAGCGGCGGTCGCTCTCGCCCGGCGAGCGTGCGCGCGCGATCGAGTTGCTCGGCGACGCGTCCGCATCGGTGCGATCGACGGCGTGCGACGTGCTCGACGCCTTGCCGCTCGAGAGCGATGAAGTCGAGCGCATCATCGACCTCCTCGATCGGAAAGCGAGCGACCTTCGCGCAAGATCGCTGACCCGATTGCGCGCGCTGTCTGACGCGGACCTGTTGGGCGCGGCCGACCGTCTGCTCGCTGACGCGAGTGAAATGCGGCGGCAGGCGGGCCTGGAGTTGTTGCGCGACGCCGTGGAGAAGAAGCGCTCCCTCTCCGAGGCGCGTGCGCGCATCGAACGGTACAGCGCCGGGCGCGCGACGCTCTCAAGGCAAGAGGAAGCGCACGTCGGCGCGGCGCTCGAGGAGGCAGCGGTCGCAACGACGGACGATGCACTCGGTCTCATCGATCCTCGCGCGATGCAAGCGTGGCCTGCTCCGCGATCCCGACGCGTGCAGGTCGATACGGCGGGAGCGCGTGCGTCCATTGCCTCGCTCGCGGAGCTCGTGCTGGCGAACGCCGAGACGGAGGTTCGCCGGAGCAACGGCGAAGTCGTGCTATTGTCCCAGGCCGTTGGCTGGTCATTCGGGCCACGAAAGCGAGAGCACGTCGAGGATGGCGGCAGCGGCGTGCCGCTCGTCGACGTGTGGCGCTCGTGGGCCCGTGCCCGACCGACGGCGCTGCGCGACGATGACGGCCTCGAATTGCTGCGCGCGCTCGTGCCTAACGATGACGGCGCCCTGTGGAAGAGCGCCTCGGTGCAGAAGCTGCGCGATGGGAATCTGAAGCATCTGCAGAGCACGCTCCTCCGCGGTCTCGTCGAGTGGTGCGTCGTGTGGGATCCACCGGCGCATGGATTCGAGTTCTTGCTCGATGGTGTCGAGTCGGCGGTCGCCGCCGTCGATGACAACGATTACGCCGACCTGGCGCAGGCGGCAGAGGCCTCGAGCGTCTGGTTCTTCGCGGCGGACGATCGCAAGCACCCGGTGCGCCAGAAGCTGAACAGGATACAGCTGTGGTTGAACCGTGCGCGCTGGTGGCGATCGCTGTTTCCAAAGACCGTCGAGCGCGAAAGTGCAGCCCGCTTGTATGGCGTGTTGCGTACGCTCGAGTCGCGCGCGCGCGGACGCGTGCAGTTCGGCATCACCCTCGACGATTATCTGAGTGCATACCGCGCGGATGCACTCGACGATCCGTGTGCCGAGCTGACGGACCTGCTCGTTGGGCGCTACACCGCTGCCGCGACATCCGGTCTGCTGCGCGTCGTATCCACCAAGCGTCCGCCAGCCGGATTGGCCGGACACGCGACACTACTCGAGGCGGTCGATCGCTACCGCCGTCGGATCGTCGATGTCGAGTGCGAACGTGGCGATCGCCCGACGGCCGTGTCGCGCCTCGTCATGGAGCTGCGGTGGACCGGCGGACTCGAGACGCTCGCGCGCGCCCTACCGGCGTTAGGCAAGACGCACTTTGCCCGGAACTTCGGCTGGTCGCGGAAGGGCGAGTCCCGAAAGGAGTCGCTGAGCCACCTGGTGGTGCGGAGCTTCCCGCGGCCCGAGGACACGCTCGATGCCTTCGCCGCATGGGCGCGATCGGCGCGCATTCCACAATCGCGCCTCGTCGAGCTCGCGGTGTACGCGCCGCAGTGGGCGGCGCACGTGAATCACGTGCTCGAGTGGCCTGGTCTCGAGGAGGGCGTGTGGTGGATCGAAGCCCACACGAAGGACGGGCGCTCCTGGCAGCTCGGCGACCTCAAGGACGAGTGGGCGGCGGGGGCTGGTGAGCATACGCCGCTGACAGCCGACGAGTTGACCGACGGCGCGGTGGATGTCGCGTGGTTCGAGCGGACGCACAAGGCCTTGGGCGCCGAGCGGTGGCGCGTGCTCTATGCGGCGGCGAAATACGCCGCGAGCAGCGGTGGGCATTCGCGAGCGCAGTTGTTCGCCGATGCGATGTCCGGCGCGGTCACGAGGGAGGCGATTCTCGCGCGAATCGACGGCAAGCGGCACCAGGATGCGGTGCGCGCGCTTGGGCTGCTTCCGCTGGACGCGGGCGCGCCGGGCAAAAGGGATTTGCTCGAGCGCTACGTGCGCCTCGAGAACTTCCGGCGCGAGTCCCGCAAGTTCGGGTCGCAGCGGCAGCAAAGCGAGAAGCGCGCGGTAGCGATCGGGCTCGCCAACCTCGCGCGCACCGCCGGCTATCGGGACCCGCAGCGGCTGACGTGGGCGATGGAGCAGCAGGCGGTCGCCGACCTCGTTCGCGGCCCCCTGGTCCTGACGCGCGGCGACGTCACGCTTACGTTAGGCATTGACTCGGATGGCGTACCGTCGCTCGTCGTCCGGAAACACGACAAAATCCTCAAGGCGCTCCCGGCTGCGCTCAAGAAAGATGACGGGGCGCAGGAGCTCAAGGAGCGCCTGCAGGAGCTCAAACGCCAGCGATCGCGCGTGCGCACGGCGCTCGAGGAGGCGATGTGCCGCGGCGACGCGTTCACGCCGGCAGAGTTAGGCACGCTGCTCGAGCATCCGATTCTCGCCCCGTCCATCGCGCGCCTCGTGTTCGTGGGGGACGGCTCGATGGGCTATCCGGCAGAGGGCGGCCGGGTGTTGCGCGACGCCGCTGGGGTGGCGCACGTGTTGGGCAACACGGAAGTGGTGCGTATTGCGCACCCGCACGATCTGTTCGCGCGCGGCGACTGGTCCGCGTGGCAGCGCGAGTGCTTTCGCGCCGAGCGCGTGCAGCCGTTCAAGCAGGTTTTTCGCGAGCTGTATCCCATCACCGACGGCGAGCGCGGAACGCAGCGGACGCGACGCTATGCCGGCCATCAGGTGAACCCGCGTCAGGCGCTGTCGCTGTTGAGCGGCCGCGGATGGTTGGTGTCGCCCGACGAGGGCGTGAGCAGGACCTTTCACGACGCCGATCTGACGGCACGGCTCGCGTTCGGGGAGCCGTTCTTCACGCCGGCGGACATCGAGGGCCTGACGCTGGCCGTAGTCATGTTC
>DAHUXU010000385.1 GCA_027307005.1 Gemmatimonadota bacterium | reverse complement strand
GACGCCAGCTCGTCGAGCAACGGCACGAACGACTCGACCGTCTGCCACCGCGCGGCCGGATCCTTCTCGAGGCATCGCATGACGACGAGCGCCAGACGCGCCGGCGCGTCCGGCCGCCGGAGCGTCAGCGGTTCCGGCTGTTCGGTCATGTGCGCGATGAGGAGCCTCGGGCCGATGAGATCGGCGAACGGCGGACGGCCGGTCAACATCTCGTAGGCCACGACGCCCATGGCGTAGATGTCCGCGCGCGCATCCACGTCGGTGTCGCCGGCCAACTGCTCCGGCGCCATGTAGCCCGGCGTGCCGAGCCCCATGCCCGTGACCGTTAGGCGCTCGGCCGGCGTGGCGAGGGTCGCTTGCTCGACCGCGCGCGCGATGCCGAAGTCGGCCAGGATCGCATGGCCGTGCTGCAGAAAAATGTTGTCCGGCTTGAGGTCGCGGTGCACGATGCCTAACGCATGGGCGAACGCCAGCGCGTCGGCCACCGCCCGCAGCAGGCGAACCGTCTCGTCAATCGGCAGCGCGCCGCGCTGCGCGATGCGCCGGCGCAGCGACTCATCGCCCACGAACGGCGAGATGTAGTACAACAGTCCGTCGCGCGCCCCCGCCGAGAGCACCGGCAGAATGTGCGGATGCTGCAGCTTCGCCGTGACCAGGATCTCGCGCTGGAAACGCTGCGCGCTGGCTTCGCTCGTGAGCTCCGGCGGCAGGAGCTTCACCACCACCGGACGGTCGAGCGACCGCTCCGTGGCCAGAAACAGCCGGCTCATCCCACCGGGCGTCAGCTCGCGCTCGATGGCATAGCTGTCGCCGAGGGCGCTCTGGAGCCGATCGTGAAGTGCAGTCGACACAGCCAAACATCCCGTGGCGAGGAGTTCTTACTTAGCCGGTCACATGACCACGGTCAAGCGTAGGCAATCGAAGAGTTCACCGCGTCTGTTTCACGGGCCAATCGATTGGTTTCTTGTCCTTCGCGGCCTCGTGATAGTGAATCGCAACCGGTTTCTGGCCAACGACAATCGCGAACTGGATCCACCCGCGAGCGCACTGCTTGGGCTTGAGCGGGGTGATCTCGAGGTTCGGCTGCTTTGCGGTGCCGCTCGAGCCGATCACCGATCCGTCAGCAAGGTGGAGTTGGAACCATGACGGGAATGCAAAGGTACTGGTGGGCACGTTGCTGCTTGCGCACACCTCAACGTCGGCCACCACATTGCTGATCGGCGTCGGCCACGAGATCGAATAGATCGTCACGGTCTGACCGCTCTGGGTGATCCGTCGGTCCGGCGCCTGCTGCGCGGCGAGATGAGCGCAGGGCAGGAGCACGAACGCAGCAACGAGTCCGTTCATGCGCATGAGAGGTCCTGTGTGAGATGGTCACGTCTGTTCAGGGTCGCCTTCGAACCGGCCACCGGAAATTGCACGCGCCGGATTCTGCCTCACAAGAGGCGCGACGCAACCGTACCCCTGATTATCGTTGAGCCATGACACCGATGAACCGCCGCGAGGCGCTCAAGTTGGCGGTCGCGCTGGGCGCGTCCCTGGCGTGGGCGCCACGCATTCCTCACCTCGCGAAGCCGTCCTGGCCGGAGCGCCGCGATCTGTTTCCGCAAGGCGTCGCATCCGGCGATCCGTATCCCGACAGCGTGATGATCTGGACCCGCCGCCCGCCGGTGGGCGACGACATCGCATCGCGCCTAACCGCGCAGGTTGCCGAAGACATCGCCTTCCGTTCGGTGGTCGCCGAGTCGATCGTGGCGATCTCGGAGGACGCGGACTGGACGTGCCGCGTGCTGGCCGCCGGCCTCAAGCCCCGCCGCGAGTACTGGTACCGGTTCATCGACGATCACGGCAATGCGAGTCGTGTGGGCCGCACGCTCACGGCGCCCGACGAGCACGACACGAAGCCGCTCAACTTCGCGTTCGCGTCGTGCCAGAACGTGCAACAGGGATCGTGCAACGCGTATCGGCGCATGATCTGGGACGACGCACGCAGCGCGCTCGACGATCGGCTGAGCTTCGTGCTGCACCTGGGCGATTTCGTGTACGAGATCGTCTGGTATCCCGAGGATCGTCCGCAGGGCATGTACGACCGTCGCATCCGCGACATCGTGCGCTATCCTGAAGGCGAGAAGCACGCCGACTTTCACGTGCCGACGACTGTGCATGGATATCGTGCGTTGTATCGCGCATATCTCGCCGATCCCGATCTGCAGGATGCGCGTGCACGGTGGCCGTTCATCTGCATGTGGGACAACCACGAGTTTTCGTGGAAGGGATGGCAGAGCCAGGAGAATTTCGGCCATGGCGTCGTGCCCGCGCAGACGCGGAAGGTGGCCGCCGCCGAGGCGTGGTGGGACTACCAGCCCGCGCGCGTGGTGAAGTCCGGCCCGGGCGGCATGAACACGTTCACGGCGCCGGTGGTGCGCGACGCTCCGTTAGGCCGGTTCGACTCGCACGGTTTGGGCGAGGACCCGGCGAACCTCGCGGCGATCGGCGCCCTCACGTTGTACCGGACGTTCAAGTTGGGCGCGCACGTCGAGCTCGTGCTGACGGACAACCGGTCGTACCGTTCGGAGCCGCTCACCGACCGGCCCGAGTGGGCGCCGTTCCGCCAGCACGCCGTTCCGTTCTTCGAGTCCGAGGACGCGTTGACGGTGCTCGACGCCGGCCGCGAGGCGCACGGGGGCACGCCGCCGGCGGCGATCGAGGTCGGCGGGACCTCTCTGCCGAACCCGCGACGCGCCTCGCCGCCCGGCACCGTCCTCGGCATGCGGCAACGCGCGTGGTTCCTCGAGCATCTGCGCGTATCGCAAGCGCCCTGGAAGATCTGGGGCAATTCGATCGGCTCGCTCGACTGGCGCACCGATCTGCAGCACCTGCCGCCCGAGAATGGCGCCCGGTGGACCGCGGCGGGATACGGGGTGATCACAGAGGACGACTGGTCCGCGTACCGCACCGAGCGCAACGCGATTCTCGACGCGGTGAAGACGAATGGCATTTCGGGGTTCGTGTCGCTTGCCGGCGACCGCCACGCGTTC
>DAHUXU010000375.1 GCA_027307005.1 Gemmatimonadota bacterium | reverse complement strand
CCCGTGATCAGCGCCGTCGCGCGGCCGCTGTCCACACGCACCACCTGAAATCGCGCCACCATGGAGTCGTGGTCGCGCGGGTCGACGGCAATGCCGCGCGTCCCCCGCTTCACCCAGCCCGCGCTGTCCGTCGGGATCGTGATCGTGCTGTCGGTCGCGTTCACGATCTCGAACCGGTACGCGCCGCGCTGCGCCGCGGCCGGCCGCACCATTCCGAACGAAACGGCGGAGAGCGCGATGGCCAGCGCCCGCACGCTAGAGGCCCAGGAGATTTTTCACCAGCCGGGTGATGTCGTTGTACATGACGATGACGAATAGGAGCGCGATCACGGCCAACCCGAACCGCATGAGATATTCGCGCGTGCGCAGACTCAGCGCACTCCCCTTCACCGCTTCGGCTACGTTCACGAGAATCTGGCCCCCGTCCAGGATCGGCACCGGCAGCAGGTTGAACACCGCGAGGTTGATGCTGATGATCGCGATCAGCCGGAGCACCATCGCCCAACCGGCCTGTGCAGCGACGTAACTCGCGTGCCCGATCTCCACCGGTCCGCTGAGCGAGCGCACCGACAACGTCCCGTTGAGCAGCCGCCGCAGCGCCGTCACCACCGAGCCGGCGATACCCCACGTTTCCTGCCATCCGGCGGCGAGCGCCTGCCCAACGGAAATCGGCAGATGCTCGATGTCCGACCGTTGGTACGCGCCGATGATCCCCGTCGGCGGGCCGCCATCGTCCGCGGGCACCGAGTCCGGCCGCACGGTGATCGTCTTCCTCGCGCCCTGCCGGATCACGACGAACTCGACCTTCTTCCCCGGCGACTGCTGCACGTGCGACGTCATCTCGTACCACGTGTGCACCGTATCGCCCGCCACCGTGACCACGCTATCGCCGCCCGCGAGACCGCCGCGTGCGGCGGGCATGCCGCCCACGACCTTCCCGATCACCGGCGCCAGGTACGGCACGATGGCGGATGCCACCGAGTCGCGCGTCGCGCTGTTCGGCGCGCCAACCGGAATCGAAACCGTGCCGCGATTCGTGGTGAGCGTAATCGTCGGCCCCGTGGCCGAGTCGAAGCGCCGATCGATGTCGTTCCAGGATGACACGGTCCGTCCAGCGATCGCGCGCACGGTGTCGCCGGGATGCAGCTGCGACAGCGACGGGGCCGATGCAACGGCGCGCACATCGCCGATCACGCGCGTCCTGAGCAGCGGGATTCCTTGGCTGTACGCCATGGCGCAGTAGATCACGAACGCCAGCAGCATGTTCATCGTCACGCCGGCGAGCATGATGACCAGGCGCGCCGCGAGCGTCTTCGATTCGAACAGCCGGTTCTCGGGAATCGGCTTGGGACCGAACGGCGCCATCGCCTCCGGGTCGTACCAGCGCGGCAGCGCCTCGCCCTCCGTCGGACTCTCGGGCGCCGGCTGCTCCGTCCCGCCCTCGAGAATCGCCATCGACGAGTCGTCCCGCGACGCCATCCGCACGTAGCCGCCTAACGGTACCGACGCGAGCACGTATTCCGTCTCGCCCCACTTGCGGCTCCAGATCGCCGGTCCGAATCCGATCGAGAAGCGCGGCGCATACACGCCGGTCGCCTTGGCGGCCAGGAAGTGCCCCAGCTCGTGCACGAAGATCACGACGCCGAAGACGAAGATGATCGCGAGCCAGGGCAGGATGCCGCTCAGCACCGGAACATCTCCCGCACGTGCGTGCGCGCGGCGAGATCGGCGGCGACGAGGGCGTCGCGCGTGTCGCCGGGCGCTCCGCCCAACGCGTCGAGCGCCGAGGCGATGGCGCGCGGCACGTCGCCGAAGGCGATGCGGCCGTCCAGGAACAACGCCACCGCCTGCTCGTTGGCGGCGTTGAACACGGCCGGCGCGGCGCCGTCGCGACGCCCCGCCGCCAGGCCTAACTGCAGCGCCGGAAAGTCCGCCGCCCGTACGCGCTCGAACGTCAACGGCGACAGCTCTACCGGGTCGAACGGCGGCACGCCCGTGTCCGTTAGGCGGGCGGGATGCGTGAGCGCGTACAGCACCGGCAGCTCCATGCTAGGCACGCCGACCTGCGCCAGCACGCTGCCGTCGACGAACTCGACGAACGAATGCACGACGCTCTGTGGATGCACGACCACCTCGATCTGATCGTACGACAGCCCGAACAGGAAGTGTGCCTCGATCACCACGAGCGCCTTGTTCGCCAACGTCGCGCTGTCGATCGTGATCTTGCGACCCATCCGCCAGGTTGGATGCTGCAGCGCATCGGCCACCGTCGCCCGCGCCACCCGTTCACCGGGCCACGCGCGGAACGGACCGCCCGATGCCGTAATGATGAGACGGCGAACGTCGCCTGCGTCCCGACCTGCCATGCACTGCAAGATCGCGCTGTGCTCGCTGTCCACCGGCACCACCTCGCCGCCGCCCCGGCGGCAGGCCTCCTGCACTAACGAGCCGGCCATGACCAGGGTTTCCTTGTTGGCCAGCGCCACGCGCTTGCCCGCGTTCACCGCGGCCAATGTCGCATCCAGGCCGGCCGCGCCGACCACCGCGTTGATCACGATGTCGACATCGCCGCGCTGCGCGGCCGTCACCAGGCAGTCGGCGCCGCACGCCCACTCGCTCTCGGGATCCACGCCATTGCAGACCAGCCCGACGAACGACGGCCGGAACAAGGCGACCTGCTCCCGCAGCAGCGCGGCATTCCGGAAGGCCGTCAGCGCGCGCACGCGAAACCGCTCGGGATGACGCTGCAGCACACGCAGCGCCGTCGTCCCGATGGAACCGGTCGACCCCAAAATGGCGACGCCGAGCGGATCGGCTGCGGCAGTCATTGGATGGCGGGGAGCAGCACGTGCGGAAACGTGAACACGAGGTACGCGACGGGCAGCGCGAAGAGCAGGCCGTCGATCCGATCCAACACGCCGCCGTGGCCCGGGATCAGGTGCGAGCTGTCCTTCATTCCCGCTTCCCGTTTGATGAGCGACTCGGCGAGGTCGCCCAACTGGACGGCCACGCTGATCACGATGCCGAACAGAACCGCGATCGATGGCCGCATGGCGAGCAGGGCGCCGTTAGGCAGCGCCCATTTTGCATACGCCCAGCTCGCCACGGCGCACACCACCAGCGCGCCGAGCGCGCCTTCGACGGTTTTCCCCGGGCTGACCGACGCCATCAGCTTGTGCCGTCCGATCGACCGCCCGACGACGAACCCCGCCGTGTCCGAGAGCCAGGTGAGCACGAGCGGATAGACGAG
>DAHUXU010000357.1 GCA_027307005.1 Gemmatimonadota bacterium | reverse complement strand
CGCGCGGATCGCGTCGTGGACGCGGAAGCGCACGTCCGCCACGTGCAGCGGCACCACCCGGCCCGTCGTGTCGATGAGCACCGCGAATTCCCGCGTGTACCGGTTCACGTCGGCCGCATAGTTGGCGAACAGCAACACGTGCGCCGCGCCGAAACACCCGTAAATCTGCGACGAGGTCAGCTTGCGCCCCTTGAGGATGTCGGGCGGCATGTGCGCCGTATCGCCTTGCAGGATGAGCATGAGCGAATCGCGCACGACCGCGGCCCGCGCGAGCATCGTCGAGTCCACCGGCCCGCGATGCGCACAGCTGTCCACCGTCGGCGCCGCCGCGCTGTCCTCGCGCACCGCCAGGGCCACGACCGTCTGCTTCTCCCGCGCCAGGCTGTCGACGTTAGGCGGCACCTGGAGCGTGGCCACGATGCGGCCGTGCCACTGATCGAAGCCCGTCACGCTCGCATCGCTCGAGCCCCACGGACCGCGCAGCAGGAAATGGTCGCCCACTTTCACCGGCGACAGCTGCTGCACCGCCGTATGGTACGCCGCCAGACGCGCCTTCCCCTTGAGCTTGGCGTCCACGCGCCCGATGTCTAACAGAAGATGCTTCGCGCGAGACGCGGCCACGAACGTCGACTGAAACGTCGCCATGAACGTCATCTGGTTGGCGATCGAATCGGCGAGCGGCGGCAATTGTCCAATCTGCTCGATGCCCGCACCGCGGACGCGCGCCGTATCTTCGACGTGCACGGTTGCCGTCGCGTTCTGCCCCGCCGTGTCGACGCCCGTGTCCGACGACAGCGTGTCCGCGAACGTCGTACTGTCGACCGCAACCGAATCGGCCGTCCCATGCGCCAGCGGTTTCTTTTCGCCGCCGCCGCACGCGATGAGCAGCACCACCGAGGCCGACAACAGAAGGCCGCAGGACTGGTGACGAACGCGGATTGAAGAACGGGATGTGCTCAAGACCGCCACGGATGTCCGGCAGAAAGGACAAAAAGGGCGCGCGATGACGCTCGATTGTCATGGAAAATGCGAGCGGACACCACGAACCTCAACGCCACCACCCCACTATCCTGCACGGCTGCACCACCAATGTTGCCACGCCGTCCGATCGAGCGTTAATACGATGCGGACTGCCCGCACTGGCGCGGCACCTGAGCCGTCTATCGGGGTCAGGTTGCTTTGACGCGAGGTTTGGTCGCGGACACCGCTGTCCCGCCTGATGGGGCCGCCGTGACATGGCCGGTGTCCAATCGCGTGATGCTCCGCCATCCTTCGTGGGTATCAGGACGTCGAACATCGCGCAACGAACACCGCATACGAAGACTGTCGACTGGAGATTCGCCGATGCCGTTTCTTGAGCTCGAAGGTGTGCCCGACCTCGAGGACAACCCGCGCGAGCTGAATGGTGAGCTGATCGTAGGCAGCGGCTCGCAAGCAACCTGGCGTCTCACGGGCCGCGATCTCGCGGCGCGGCACTTTCGCGTTCAGACACAATCGGACGGCGCCCGCGTCGTCCCTGCCTCGGCGCAAAACATCGTCGTCCTCAACGACGCCCAGGCGCCGACGGAGGGCGCCACGCTCAGCTCCGGCGACGTGATCGCCGCAGGTTCCGCGCGCTTCGTCTTCCTCCAAGACAAAGACTCCCCGCGCCCCGAACCGCTCAGCGAGCCGGCAGCATCCTATTTGATCGACCCGTCGTCGCGCCGCGCATACTCCCTTCGCAAACGCGTCGTGCAGATCGGACGCGAGATCGGTTGCAGTATCGTGCTCAAGGACCCGACCGTCTCGCGCTTCCATTCCGACGTGAAGTCGGAAGGCGGACAGTTCGTGATCTACTCGATGGGCTCCACCGGCACACGCGTCAACGAAGCGCCCGTGAGCACGCCGCGCATGCTCGTCGAGGGAGACCGCATCAGGATTGGCGACACCACCTTCACGTTCACGCGCCGTCCTCTGCCTCCGGGCATCAGCCTCGTCCAGTTCGAGGACCACGCCGACGACTCGTTCAGCCGCCGGAACACGGTGCTCCTGGACCGCGTGGTGACCAACGAGTCGCGCAAATACACGAAAGGCGTGAAGCGCCCGCGCAACCCGCTCGTCCCGTGGCTGATCGGCCTGGGTGCCGTCGTCGTGCTCCTCGTCGCGATCATGGCGCTCAAGCGCTAGAAAGCAGCGGCTAAGCTACGCGGCATCAATAGGTTATAATTCAGACCAAAATT
>DAHUXU010000346.1 GCA_027307005.1 Gemmatimonadota bacterium | reverse complement strand
TGAACAACGTGCCACGGGCCCGGCGCCGCGGCAGTCGGTGTTGGCACCACATCGGGTAAAGGAAGCCCTGACGTCCGCTCAGGCCCAACGTGCTCCTGCCGGATGAGCTGACGGCAGAGGTGGACCAACCGGGCCAGGAACGTCTCAACACGACGCTCGATCGGCTCCGCCGCGACGAAGGGGTCACGGTGCGGCTCATCTCGCACGACCTGAGCGTGGTGTACCGGTACGCGACGCACGTCCTCTGCCTAACGCGGGAGCACCGGAATTTCGGTGAGTCTCACGGTCGCACTCGGGCTGCGCTACCTCTGCGTGCTCCTCATGGGATCGCTGCTGATCATTCCGCCGGCCTGCTCGCGGCCGGCATCTTCATCGCAGCCGTGATCATCGCATCGGTGCGCCGGTGGATCGCATCCTTTACATCGCGCCATGCAGCGCGCTGTTGATCATCACGAACTCCCCGATGTTGTCCAGGGTGAGCACGCCTTGGAGGCGATGATCCGCCATCACCGGGATCGTCCGACAGTCACTGTCGCGGAGTCGCGCCAGCGCGCCTTCGACGAACTCACCCGGTGCGGCCGTTCGGAAGCCGCGGTCCATGACCTCGTCGACGAGAACATTCTCGCCGTGACGTGCGAGCGCCTTGACGAGCGCGTCTCTGGTGAGAATCCCGACGAGATTTCCGTTGTCGATCACCGGGAAGTCATGCTGGAAGCCGGCGAGGACGTGTCGGAGGGCCACGCCGAGGGTGTCGCGCGGCGTGAGCGTTTGCACATCGCGGATCATCAATTGCTCCACCGGTACGCCGTCGAGTGACGAATGCAGTCTCTCGTCGGCGGCTTCTCCGGCGGCGCCGAGCCAGATGAAGAGCGCGATGAGGACGAGGAACGGGTTGTAGAGCAGTCCGACCAATCCGAAGACGAGCGCGAACGCACGGCCGGCGCGCGCTGCTGCGTTCGTCGCCTTCGCGTAGTCGCCGTGCAGCGCGAGGGCAGCCCGCAGCACGCGTCCTCCGTCCATCGGGAACGCCGGCAGCAGGTTGAACACGAGCAGGAACACGTTCGCCCACATGAGTTGTCCCACGAATCCGCCTCGCGCGCCCAACGCCGCATCGATGGTCCCGTTAGGCAGCGAGAAGCCGAGCCCGATGCCGTACAGCGCGAGCACGATGAGCAGCGTCACGAGCGGCCCAGCGAGCGCGATGACCAGCTCTTGCCTGGGCTGTCGCGGGATGTATGCGAGCCGCGCCACGCCGCCGATGGGAAGCAGCGTAATGTCCCGCGTCGGCACGCCGAAACGCCGTGCAGCAACCGCGTGCCCCAGTTCGTGGAGGACGACCGACGCGAACAACGCAAGCGTGAACACCACGCCGCCGCGCACGGCCGCCCCCGTCGTTCCGCCCAGTCGGTAGTACGTGAGCGCCGCCCAGGCGAGCAGCAGCAGGAACGTGGCGTGAACGCGGAGCTCGATCCCCGCAACCCGCCCGACCTTCCAGGACCAGCGCATGTCCCCCCCTCGAAGAGTGACCCGGCGTGACATCGAATGCACGCTAGCACACACCGCCCCGTGCGCGCTGTCGTGCTCTGCCGGACAGTCTGTCCGGGGAACCCCGATGCGCGAGCACGCGACGCCGCGTCGCGCGTCGCTCAGAGTGCGTCGATCGCTTCGTTGTCGCCTAACGGATTCGTCGGTCGCTCCTACACGTTCGTCGAGCAACAAAGTTCGCCGGCGACGTCCCTTACACGTGTCCGCGAAGGTTCCTTTGTCGAAAGACGGACGCGTCCGGCTGTGTGGCTTGGCAACGGACAAAATGGCGCGTTGCTGATCATGCCGTGCAGCGCCTTCGCCCTATCAGGCGTGCCGTTCACCGCGCTGCGGCGGGTGCGGGCCCGAGCGGCTCGACCAAGAACGATTGTTGCGCCCACGTGTGCTCCCCACCCTCGTACGCGGAGATGCGCATGCGCCCGAACCAATTCGTCATGATCGGCATCATTGCCGCGGCCGCCGCCTGCGGCGGCAGCAACTCGAGCATCACCGGCACTACCAAGAATCCGCCGCCGACGCCGATGGGCGGCGCCAACATCACGATTCAGGATTTTAGTTTTTCGCCCGCCGTCGACACGGTCAAAGTCGGCACGACGGTAACGTGGATGAATAACGGGCCCTCGGAGCACAGCACGACCAGCGACACGGGCATTTGGGATTCCGGCGGCCTGATGCCCACCGGTGCGACGTTCCAGCACACGTTCAATCAAACGGGCAGCTTCCCGTACCACTGCACGTTTCATCCGCCGTCGCTCTATCCCAACTTCGTCGGGACGATCGTCGTGACCAACTGAGACTCCGTGTGGATGGGGAGGGAGTGGCGAGCGACCATCGCGGGTCGATTGACCGCGTTAGGAACGATCGCGATGCGTCCACAATGCGATTACTCTACCCGGGCGGCAGCCCCAACCGCTTCCTCACGCGCCTGAACTCGGGGCGAGCATGCACGTCGTCGAACAGCGGCCCCATGATCATCGGATGCAGCGAATGGTCATCGAACGACCGATCCAGCCACACGAAGGCGCTGTCGTACCGTCGAAGCCCGATGTACACCTCCGCGACGGCCGCCGCCGACGTCGACTTCGTGGCGAGCATCCGCTGCAGCAGTCGCCTCGCGTCCCGCTCACGTCCGGATCGCGCCAGCGCATAACCGATGAGGCCCCGGCTGTTTCGGTCCGACGTGTCCGGCCGCATCACGTCGATCGCCTCTTTCCATCGATGCTTGACCAGGTACACCTCGTCCAGATAGAACGCCGTGCGTCGAAGTGGCGGCCGAAGGGCCACGACCTTCATCAACTGCGACAGCGCGTCGTCGTAACGCCGCGCGTAGTACAACGCGTCGCCGAGCTCCGCGGCGGCGGCGGCGGACATCGAGTCGGTGGAGACCGCGCGCTCAGCTGCAACGACCGCGTCATCCGGGCGATCGGCCAATTCGTACGCCTTCGCCAGCTCCTCATAGACGTCGCTGACAGTAGAGTCGAGAGCGAGCGAACGCTCGAGCTCGGAGATCGAGGCCAGCGGATCGTGCCCGAGTCCCAGGAGGTAGCCGAGTTCCGCGTGCGCGTCGGCGAGCGAGTCGTCGAGCGCGATCGCGCGACTCGCGGCAGCCACCGCGCGCGCGTGCATGTTATCGCGATCGGTCGGCGAGAGTGAGAACGTGAACGTCGACGCGGTTCCGTACGCGCGGGCGAGTGCCGCATACGCTTCGGCATAATTCGGATCGAGCGCGACGGACTGCTCCAGCTCCGCGATCGCACGCATGAAGCCGGAATCGCTTCGCTGGTGCAGCCGGTCGTTCCCATGTACGTACAGATCGTATGCGGCAAGGTTCTTCGTCCCTCGTGCAGCAGGACGTCGCGCCGAAGCCGCGGCATCCTGCGCGCTGCCGGGCCGCGCGTTAGGCAGCCCGTGCTGGTGCCCGGGCGCCATGTCGCGGTACCGGATTGCCACGAGCATGAGCGCGAGCATGGGCACGAGCACGAGCGCAGCGGCGCCAGCGCGAAACGGCACCCGGCTCCGTCTCCGCTCGCCTGGCTGGGTCGACACCGGCCCCAGTGCCGGTGTCGAGGCGTCTGGCGCCGACGCGGCAACGGTCGACGCAGGAACTGCCGTGATTCGCTCGGCGTTAGGCGTCGCTGCTGCTCGCGACGGCGATGTCCGCAACGACTCAGCGTACATCGTGACGACAGGATCCGGTGGTGAATCCAGTTCTGCCAGTACGATTTGCTCGTGCACCCGCGCGAAGTCGAGCGCACCAGCGCGGTCGCCCGCATCGACCATCGCGCGCATCAGTCCGAGCGCGGTGCGCGACCCGAACCGGTCTTCGGCGGCGAGTCGTCGCCACCAGTCCACGGCGTCAGTCACCCTGCCACCGCGAGACGCCTGTGCGGCCAATGCCTCGAGGGCGCGGCGGTGTTGCGTGACGAACTCCGTCCGCTTGGACTCGACCCACCGTTCGAAGTCCTGCGCACCCTGGAGATAGAACCCCTGGAGGAACGGCCCCTGATACACCGCGACGACCCGCTCGAGATCCTGATCGGCGAGAGCCGCGGCCCAGTCAGCAACATCGCTGGCAATCACGTCGGGGTCGAGACGAAGCGTGGTCGTGCCGCTCGTGAGTGATGCGCCGATCGTTCGCCGCGCTTCGTAGAGCAGTTGGTCGAGCGAGTGACGCGCTCCGTCGCCGTCGCTCTCCGGCCAGAACATCGCGAGCAGCTCGTCTCGGCTCACCCCTCGATCAGCGGCGACGGCCAGTCGCGCAAGCAAGGCGAGCTGCCGCCGGCGTAGCGATCGCTCGCGCTGGTCACACGTGAGCCTCAGGCCGCCGAATGTATCGAGTCGAAACACTGTTCGCCGCCGGCCTCTGATCTGACGAGAATTTGAGCGAAAAATGAGGGCCGGAGCCGAGTCTACGGCACGCCGTCACAGGCAGCAAGCCCCGCGACATTCACTCTCGGTATCGGAGACTCGCAATGCGTTCACTTCCCGCCGTGTTCGCAATCACCGTCGTTGCAGTGGCACTGAGCGGCTGCACCGATGGACTCGGACCCACCTCGCGACAGCAAGCGCCACTCGCGGCACAAGCCGGCCTCGGCGTTGGCACGACCTTTGTCTCCTTCGACCCGCCCGGATCGACCCTCACGCTGGCAACCGACATCAACACCGGGGGCGAGATTGTCGGTCGATATCTGAGCGCTGGGAAGACCCACGGATTTCTTCGCGAGCCCGACGGCACGATCAGCACGATCGACTTTCCCGGCTCCGGCTTCACGGTCGCCGCATCGATCAACAACAGCGGAGCGATCACGGGGTGGTACACACTCCCTGCGGCGCCGGCCATTCGCCACGGTTTCGTGCTGCAAGACGGCACGTTCAGGTCATTCGATCCGCCCGGGTCGACGTTCACGAACCCGTTGGGCACGAGCGAGAGCGGAGCGGTCGTCGGTCGGTTCTGTACGCTCGCCGTGTGCCGACCGACCGGCAGCGGAGACTTCCACGGCTTCCTCTACCAGGACGGCGGGTTCGTGACCCTCGACGTGCCCGGCGCGACAGAGACCGATGCGTTCAAGGAGCAGGCGAACGGCGCGGTGGTCGGCGGCTTCGTTCAAAGCGGCGTGGAAGGGATGTTCGTCTACCAGAGCGGCACGTTCACGACGTTCACACTGCCTAACGGCAAGAACGTCGCGCTGGACAACGGCGGCACGAACACGCGAGGCGATATCGTCGGGACGTACTGCGATCTACCGGACATCTGTTCAATCGGGCCGTTCGCCGAGCATGGGTTCTTGTGGAGCGGCGGCGAGCTCACGACGATCGATTACCCAGGCGCCACGGCCACGTCCGCTCTGGGCATCAACGAGCAGGGAGACATCGTGGGCGGCTACATCGACGCGAATGGCCACCCGAGCGGATATCTGGTGACCCGGAGATGAAGGACTAACGGGAAGTGATCGGGGAAGCGGGCGGGCCCCGGGCATCTTTCGCCCGGGGCCCCCGCTGAACACACGGTCCCCGAATTGTTTATCATCTCACGAGGCAACACGGGTCATCACCAGCACGCGTTCGCCAAACTTGATCGAGACGTCGAACGATCATCCTGCTCGAAGCCAAACGGGAAACGGTACCGATGTTGCCGATCAAAGGCGACAACTCCCGCACCAGAAGTACCAATGACCCGCGTCACGAACAAAGTCGCGCTCGTCACCGGAGGCGCGATGGGGATTGGCCGCGCGTGCGCAGAGTTGCTCTCAGCCGAGGGAGCAGCCGTGATCATCACCGATCGGGATGCCGAGAACGGGCGGAAAACTTCGCAGGCACTTTCAGCTGAAGGCCGTCGCGCCGAATTCCTGAACCACAACGTGAGCTCCGAAGAGGACTGGATACGGGTCATTGCTTCGACTCGCACGATCTTCGGCCGGCTCGACATACTCGTCAACAACGCTGGCGTGGGCCGCACGGGCGATGTCGAGCACACATCCCTCGACGAATGGCAGAATCTTCTCGCCATCAACCTCGACGGCGTGTTTCTCGGCATCAAGCACGCGATTCCCGCCATGCGTGAGTCGGGCGCGTATGGCGTGCTGTACCTGGCCTCGGACGAATCGACCTTCGTGACGGGCGCGGAACTCGTGATCGACGGCGGCTATACTGCTCAGTAGCCCCGCGCGCGATCCGCCCGGCTGTCGTGCTCTGTCGTACCGCCGATTTCGTCCCAGAAAGCTGTTTCCCACTGTCGCTCGAGTGCACGACCGCCCGGACGGCGTGGATCGCGAGTCCCAGGTAGGTGAGCTTCGCCATCACGGACGGGGCCTCCGAGTGGCTCGCTCGCGATGCGCCGCGTGGCACCGCCTTCGCCAGGATGCGCGACGGCTTCGGCGTAGCGTTGGGCCTTGATGCGTACCTCATCCAGAAAGCGTTCCAACGCTGCTTCCCCGATGTCGTCGACGAGACCCGGAATCAGGCCCTTGATCAGCACCAGCCGCTCGCCCGCCGGTAGATCGACGGCCGCGCGGACGAGCGCACGAATCGCCACGTGGTCGATCCATGCATAGAATGGACTGTGCCTCGTATCGACACTTGTCATGGTACGGCCTCCTCGCTGGTCGCTCTGTTCACTGGTGCTGCACGCGTCCGTGCATCCCTTACCTTCCGCCTCGTAATGTAGTGGTGATAATGCTCGCGCCATCTATCCTGGCCGGCGCCGATGCGCCGGCTATGAAGTCAGACGATGCTCGAGGTCGCGCCAAGGGTGCACGCCGAGTTCCACCCCGCCCTTGTGCTCGGCAACACGCACGGAGCCTAACGCCGTGATGCAGACGGGAGACGGTCGGTCGCATGGGATCGTGCGACCGACCGTCTTCCCCACGGCAGGCGCGTAGACGCCGCGCTCTAGCGCGGGATCATACGGTTCGTCTGCGATGTGTTCTGCACGTTCACCGCCACGCCGCTGAGCGTGGTTGGGCCCATCGCCACCGAACGCGTGGTCTCGTCAAAGGTCGTCAGCGTGCCCGAGAACGAGCTCGTCGAACGCAGCTGCTTGCACGACAGCACCGTGAAAGGCAGATCCGGCGTCCCGAAACTGTGGCATGTTCCGCTGGTCTGTCCAAGCTGCAAACCTACGGTGACGTTCGGCGTCGACTCGGACCACACCGAGTCGTCGACGACGTAGACGATGTCGGCGGACGAGCCCAATCCGTTGTCGGCGAGAACCCGGCTGGCGGCGCGCCACGCGCGCAGGCGGGCCAGGGGTACCACGATGCGCTGCGCGGCACCAACGCTCGCCACCAGCGGCGGCGTGTTCGAAATCAAGGTCAGCACGGTCGTGTCGGCATTCACGTCGCGCCAGGCCGAAATCACGTACGCCGAATCGACGAGTGCGCCCGTCGAATCTTTGGCAGCGAGGAGCGCGTCGACCGCCGTGAAACGGAGATTCCTCCCATCGATATTGACCGTGATGGCGTTTGTCGGCGAGCCGACTTGCAGGAGTGCGATGATGTCGATGATGGCGCTGGCGCGCTCGTGCTGTTCGAGGGAGTCTGCGTGCGCGAGAATCGGCGTGAAGTGATCGATCAGCGCCTGATTGTTGCCCGTTGTTGGGCCAACGCTGCTGCTACCGCATGCCGTGAGCAACAGGCTTGCCGTGAGAGCAGCCACGAGGTGGTGCGCTTGGGGTCTCATGATGACGCTCCTGAAAAATTTGGCGCCCGCACGCGGTAACACCGGAGTGCGGAACGTACGGCGGGGCGCGACAGCATCATGTCGACGTCGCTCGATGGCTCGTTGCCGTCCAGCCGCGCCGGCAGCACCGCGAACCAACGTTAGACGTTAGACCTCGAGCGGCGTAGTCGGCACTTGACGGACGCGGCGTGAGGAATTCCTCCCTCAGGGCTCTCCGCGTGCCGACACGGAGTGCGCCTGCCGACTCCGGGCGCGAACGCTGCCCGGCTTCTCCTGACGCCGGATCAGGATTCTTCGGATACCATTGATTCGCGAGCCGGCAGACCTTGTTGCCACCGGGCGTTCGTACCAGTTAGGCACCACGAGGCACGATGTCTCCTCCGTCTGCGTTCAAGAGCCCTCGAGGCGAAGCACTCTTTCTGGCGGCGTATGAGGCCGGCATCAAGCTGTGGGCCGTCCCGTACGACGAGCTCGACCTCCCGAGCCGCTTCGGGAGCACGCACGCGATCGTCAGCGTTGGCTCGGGCACGTCGCCTCATACCGGATGTGGAGGGAGATCTCGTACCGCACTGCAGCCACGGCATGTGCATCACCCAACGCCAACTCGTCGATGCGCGCGTGCTCGAATTCTTGAACGAGGCTGGAGCCGGTGACCGGGGCGCGATCACCGAGTGTTCAATGGCCTAACTCTGCCGCACGCCGCAGGAGGACCAAATGCTTCCCACCATGCTCGTAATTCTCACAATCGCGCTGTTGTATTGGTTTCCGATTCGACGATGGATGAGCGGATGGGGAACGGTTCCCTCCGATCTGGTGCGTGTCATGGCCGGGGACGCCCTGCTCCCCAATCACACGTATTCCGCCACGATGGCCGTCATCGTCGACACGCCGCCGGAACACATTTGGCCTTGGCTCGTGCAGATGGGCTACAAGCGCGGCGGCCTATACAGTTACGACTGGCTCGACCGTCTCTTCGGCTTTCTGGATCGGCCGAGCGCCAGCCGCATTCTCCCCGAATTTCAGCACCTCTCCGTTGGCGATGCGATACCGCTCGGACGAGGGCCCAGTTGGCCCGTCGCAGTCATCGAACCCTGTCGCGCGCTCGTGCTCGACATGAGGAACACGGGTGCCGTGGATTGGGTGTGGCAGTTTGGCCTCTACCCGGTCGACGAGAAACGAACACAACTCGTGTCGCGCAGCCGCGTGCGCGCACACGATGTCTGGGGCCGGCTGCTCACTTCCGCGATCGAGCCGGCGGGATTCGTGATGACCCGACAGATGCTGTTGGGCCTAAAACGACGCGCCGAACGGCCGCAGTCCTCGGCACCGGTGGGAGATGATCTGTTGCCTAACGCATCCGCTCGGGCCGCACACCACGTTGCAACCAAGGATGCACCGATTTCGTGGAGCTCCAGCACGCCGTCGGCGGCGCCCGTATCAGCCGGCGGCGTCGTGAACGCGGTCAGCGCTGGCGGCGCCATCATCACGGCCGGTTAGGCACCGACGCACGTTACGGAACGAAGACCGCTCCGTGCGGCATCGCCATCCCTTTGACGCCGTTCGGCCAGCTCGAGCGGTCGTAGCTGATCCCGGGCGACGCGGCGCCGGCATCTTTGAATCCGTCGTCCCACGACAGCCGACCGGTCGCGCGATCCAAGTGGGCGACCCGTACCTGTGCCTTTCCATCACCTTGGTCCGTGAACACGACACGGTCGCTTCCCGGATCGAGCGCCGCCCAGTGGGGAAAGAAGGCGCTGTCGGTTGGCAGCGACGCAATTTCCTTCGGATGATCGGCGTCGGCGATGTCGATCGTCGCGTATCGGTGCGCATAGGCAATGGGCATCACGAGGAAATGGCCTGCCACCACCGGCACCGAGCAACCAAAGTCTCGAGGTTCGGGGAGGGCGAGCACGCGCGCAATCTTCGGATCGCTGCCAATGTCGGTGATGTGGAAGAATCCGCAGTAGTACGTGTTCATCATGACTGACCCGTCGGCGAGTGTCCGCACCTCGAAGGGATGTTCCTCGGCCGAGTCCCCCGCCACGCGCGGGACCGGGAGCGTCTTGAGAAGCCTGAGATCGGACAGCCGCCAGACCTGCACGACGTTCGCGGTGCGCTCCGTGTCCATCGGCGCGCTCGTCGTCACGACGCGATCGAGTGCCGGGATCAGCGTGAGGCCGTAGGTACGGATCCGCGCGCCGGGAAACGTCGAGTCGCGAGACCAGCCGCTCCGCAGGAAATGTCCGTCGGCATCGAATTCGGCAATGCCGCCAGGCTGGCCGGCGATCGCGCTGTCGCCGAACTGCACGGTGGCCAGCACGTGTCCGTTAGGCAAGCGCGCGAACGAGTGGAGCCGCCGTCCGTTGGGCACTCGATCGAGCCGCGCATGTAGACGCGGCGCCGTCGGTGTGCTGAAGTCGATGAGGAACGACTTGTCTCCGGTGTAGTCGTTGGCGAACAACGCGCCGTGCGCGGGAGCGGCGAATTCGGTGTGGTGCGGCATGCGGCCGCTGGTGTCGACCGTCAGCGCCGCCAGCACCGTGCCGTATGTCGCGTGCACGGGATTGGCGTCGACAACGGTGATCATGTCGATGCCAACCGCGGAGCGGGTCCCGGTTCCCGCCCAGACGTAGAGGTAGCGTGATGGGCCGGCGCTCGATCCAGTGGTGCGTCCGGCTGCGCACGCGGCGAGGAGCGCGGCGAATCCCAGCGCCGAGGCTCGGCGAAAGCGGATGGCGCTGTTCGCTTCGCGCTTCCCGTTCACGATGCGCGTCTCGTACACGAGGCCGCCGTTTTCGTCGCGATCAGTCATTGTAGAAAAGCAGCCCGGCGCCGCTGGGTGACGAGAGGATGGCGTAGGCCTTCAGGCGGGCGGACTTCCTTGCGGAGTTTCGCGTCCATGGTGGGTCTCCGTCGGGACCATAGCAGGTAGGAGGGGGATGCGACGGCGATTGGCGCGTTGTCAGGACCCGCCGATGCCGGCCGCGTTATGTCCGCACGAATATAGGGACGGAGCGCTACAATAATGGGTCTTGGGGAAATTGTGTGGCTTCCACGCTCTGGTTGACACGGTGGATGCGCCAGGCGCCGAGCAGCCGAGCGATCCGCTGTGATCCGTGCAGTTATCCGATCTGATCCGTGTCATCAGAGCGAGGAAGCCCACCATGCGCGTGCCGGCACAGAGCAGAACGATCTCCTCTTGCAGATCCTAACCTGCACACTCCCGCCGCTCCCAGCACCCTAAGTCCTGCAGAACCTTCCTACACAATTCCGCAACGAGCCATAATAATAGTAGAAACAGCTGTGCCCGCTTTGGCATGTCTCCGGCGGACTATTGGCGTTCAAAAATGTAGGTCTTGGGGTCATCCTCTCCCGCGACCGACACGGTCAGCGTCAACGTCTTCAGATCGGGCGACAGATGCATTTGCCGAGTCTGTGTGATCTTTCCGTTAGACGAGCGAATAATGTCGATGGCGCGCGCGTTGAGCCGCCGGCCTGACGATGCGGAACCCGCGCTCGCGCCGGGATGATCCTTGCCGTCGAGGCTCACGTTGGTCGTGTCGAGTTGGGAAGGTGTGCGAGTGATGAAGGACAGGCCGTCGCTCCGGTAGGGGCGGATGTCCAGCGTGACATCGCCGGCGACCGCCGCGATCGTGCTAACCCAGGTGCCCGCAAAGCCTGACCCCTTTCCCGGTACTCTGCGCGTGTACACATAGTCCACAGTGGACTTCGACCCATTCGGCCCGAGCAGCGTAAAGTTGTCGTGGAGCGTGCTGCCGTCCTTCGAGAGTGTCCAGTTCGCCGTGATGAGCGTTTGCCCGCCTTTCTTGCGGACCACCTTCCAGTTAGGCCCGTGGGCAGCGACGGAGAGCGTGGTGCCTCCTGCGCCGGGCTGGTCGGTTCCATCGACCACAATCGTCTCGACCGCGTCGGCGCCGCCGCCAAAGTCGAAGGCATATGTGTTTGCGCCGACGCTCGTGACCTTCATCTCGTCGGAGGCCTTGACCAGCTTCCAGCGGCCGACGAACGGATCGTTTGCTGCCCGTGGTGTGCCGGCCACGAGGACGGTACACAGTAGCAATGCAGATGCGCGCTCGAGCATGGAGTCCTCCTCGACGACTCGTATGACAAGGCGATTATCGGCTGGTGCGGGTGGCCTGGATCCGACGGCACGA
>DAHUXU010000314.1 GCA_027307005.1 Gemmatimonadota bacterium | reverse complement strand
CTGGTTGGAAGCCCCTCACCGCCAGGCCGATGGCGGACCGATCGACTATCTCATGCTAGACTATCTGGCCGAGGTGACGATGTCGATCTTGCAGAAGCAGAAGGAGCGCGATCCGTCGTTAGGCTACGCGCGCGATTTCATCGGCGCCATGGAGAGCGTGTTCCCGGCCGTCGCCCAACGGGGCGTGCGCGTGGTGGCGAATGCCGGCGGAGTCAACCCGGTGGCGTGCGCCGCCGCGGTCCGCGAGGCGGCGCGACGCGCCGGCGTGTCGCCGCGGATTCGCATCGGCATCGTCACCGGCGACGACTTGCTGCCGCGCATCGACGCGCTGCTGGCCGAGGGCCACGCGCTCGCCAACATGGAGACAGGCGAACCCCTCTCGACCATTCGCGACCGCGTGCTGTCGGCGAACGCCTACCTCGGCGCACCGCCGATCGTCGAGGCGCTCGAGCGCGGCGCCAACGTCGTCGTCACCGGCCGGTCGACCGACACCGCGCTCACCATGGCGCCCTTGCTCCACGAGTTCGGCTGGCGTCTCGATGACTGGGACAAGCTCGCCGCGGGCATCGTCGCCGGACACATCATCGAGTGCGGCGCACAGTGCTCGGGCGGCAACTGCCTGTACGACTGGCGCACGATTCCCGACCTCGCGAACATCGGATACCCGATCGTCGAGGGGCACGACGACGGCAGCTTCGTGATTTACAAGCATCCGAACACCGGCGGCCGCATCGATGTACACAGCGTGAGCGAGCAATTGGTGTACGAGATGGGCGATCCGCACTCGTACATCACGCCCGACGTCATCGCCGACTTCACGACGATCCATCTCGAGCGCGCGGGCGCCGATCGCGTGCGAGTGTTCGGCATCCGCGGCCGGCCGCCCACCGACAAGCTCAAGGTGTCGATCGCCTATCGCGCCGGGTTCAAGGCGTTAGGCACGCTCGTGTACGCGTGGCCCGACGCGCTCGAGAAGGCGCGCCTGGCCGACCGCGTGCTGCGCGAGCGTCTCGACCGGCTCGGCTTGACGTTCGACGCGGTGCACACGGAATTCCTCGGCGCGTCGGCGACGCACGGCGCGCTGGCCGGACCCGCGGGCGACGTGCCCGAGGTCCAGCTGCGCATCGGCGTGCGCGGGCCGGACCGGCAGGCGGTCGAACGGTTCACCCGCGCGATCGCTCCGTTAGTCCTGAACGGACCGCCCAGCGTCACCGGATTCGCCGGGGGCCGGCCGAAGGCCGAAGAGGTGGTGGCGTACTGGCCGGCCCTCGTCGACAAGCGCGTCGTGACGCCGGCGGTCACCATGGATGAGCCATGAAGATTCGGCTGTTGGACATCGCGCACGCGCGCTCGGGCGACAAGGGCGACACGGCCAACGTCGGCGTGATCGCGCTCGAGCCCCGATGGTACCCGCTGCTCGAGCGGGAGCTGACGCGCGACCGGGTGGCGCGCCACTTCGCCGGCGCGATCACGGGCGGCGTCGAGCGGTACGAGTTGCCGACTCTGGGCGCGCTCAACTTTCTGCTGCACGGTGCGTTAGGCGGCGGCGGCACGCTGTCGCTCAAGACCGATGCGCAGGGCAAGGTGTTCTCCACCGCGCTGCTCCGCCTCGAGCTCGAGGTTCCCGACGCCGAGGCGCGGCGGCTCGGACTGCCGGGCGCCGCCGGGTGAACCGGATCCGCGTCGCAGCTGCCGACGGCGTGGGACGCATCACGCTGGCGCGTCCCGAAAAGAAGAACGCGCTCGACCGCGCGGCGGCCGATGAGCTGGTGGACGCGCTCGGACGGTGCGCCGCCGACCCGGCGGTGCGCGTCGTGCTCCTCGCCGCCGACGGCCCCGACTTCTGCGCCGGCGCCGACCTCGCCGCGTTGGCCGGTCTCGTGGATGCCGACGCCCACGCGCAGCACGCCGATGCGATGGCGTTAGGCAACGTGTTCATCGCCATGCGCGAGATGCCCAAACCCGTCGTCGCCGCGGTCCGCGGGCGCGCGCTGGCCGGCGGCGCGGGCCTGGCGACCGCCTGCGACATCGTGCTCGCCGACGAGGACGCGCGGTTCGGGTATCCCGAAGTCCGAGTCGGCTTCGTGCCGGCGATGGTGATGACGATGCTGCGCCGAACGGTGGGCGAGAAGCAGGCGTT
>DAHUXU010000411.1 GCA_027307005.1 Gemmatimonadota bacterium | reverse complement strand
CGTTTACCACGGTGAAGATCGCCGTAGTCGCGCCTGTCCCGAGTCCGAGACAGACTACCACCACGAGGGTGAAGCTCCAACTCTTGCGAAGCGAGCGCAGAGCAAACCGCACGTCCTGAACGAGCGTGTCCACGCCTGATCCCTCCCGCTCTCGCGCGAATGGGTGAGGTCCCGTTGTTGACCGGTGAGCCGTTGTATCAAACGGTAAGATGTCGGCACCAAGATTCTGACATGACCCGACATCGTTGAATGTTGATGGTCGCCTCCGAGATGGCGCAACAGGCCCAAGATGCAAAAGTTAGGCAAACTGCACCACGAGGTACGCCTGTGCTTGCCTCACGGCAGCACAGGCTATTTATTTGCCGTCGCCGTACACTGCGACGCGCAACGGTCCTTGCGCCGCAAGCACGCTCCACTAACACGGAGGGTCTATGGCAATCAGCACGCGGGAAATGGTGTTGACGGAACTCGGTGGGGCGGAGATCAGCATGGATGAAGCTCGCGCCATGGTTCGGAGCTACCGTCGCTCAGCACCGCCCGACGCGGAACGGGCCGGCACCTATGATCGTGTGCACTTCGACAAGATCTTGGCACAGCCCGGTTGCGTCGGGATTCGCTTCTTCCACGCCCTGCACGAGGACGGGAGTCCAACGATCGTGATTATCGGGATCGACGAGCATGGGCGACCAGTCGCCGGCGGACCCATCCAGAACCACCTGCCCTGCCCGCCGAATTGCTTCGGGGAAGATCTGGTCTGATCATCGATCAACGAGCTTGGAAGGGGGCCGCGCAGTAGGACGGCCCCCTTCGCTCGTTCTATACAACATTGTTCGACAAGAGACGTTGTTAGACGAGATCGCTCCACGAACAGGTCTGGCCTCCGCTACTTCGTGCCTCGCGATGGGCACGCGATCCAGATAATCCTGCGATTGCGAGCATCTCTCGAGCCGGTCGCGGTCCGAAGGCAGGCCAGTTCGGCACGCGATAAATGATTGTGTTGTCGGCAGCAGATCCGCCGACCTGCGGCCATCACCCTGGTCGCTGCGCGCGCGGCTCTGCACGTCGGACCTAGTCATAATGAAGCGACCGGCTCGCGGTCGTGGCAACGTGGGTCAGCCATCCGGACGGGCCGGACTGGCCAGAGCCACAACACGGCGGAGCCGGTCGCCATGACTACATTAACGAGTTCTGTCTCAAGAATGCGGTATGTCCGGCTGGATGTCTATGCCGAGGCGGTCACCGCGGCGGTGGCGGTGGCGGGTGGGACGGTGCACGAGCTAGGGAAGATTGCGAATGAGCCGGCGGCCCTCCGAAAATTGCTCCGCGAGCTGGAGGCGCTGCGCGTGTGTTACGAGGCGGGCCGACGGGTTACGTGTATTGGCACCTTGTGCAGGTCGGCGTGCCGTCCGAGGTCATCGCGCCGAGTTTGATTCCGACAAAGGCGGGGGATCGGGTGAACACGGACCGGCGGGATGCGGCGAAACTAGTCGGGTGCTATCGGGCCGGCGAGCTGACGCCGGTGTTCGTGCCAGATGAAGCAACGGAGGGACTGCGCGATGTGGTGCGGGAGGCGGCGAAGCAGGATCTGCTCCGCGCGCGGCATCGGTTAGACAAGCTACTCTTGCGGCACGGGCGGCAGCGGCCCGCGGGTATGCGCGCGTGGACGCAGCGGAATGAGCAGTGGCTCGGCGCCCATTGCTTCGCGGTCGAGACCGTGCAGCTGGTGTACGACGAGTATCGCGCGGCGGTGCGCCTGCTCGTGAATCGCGTGGCGCGCTTGGAGCAGGCAATGCGCGCCGGCGTCGCGACGCTTGATCCGACGCAGCGCGCGTTAGTCAGTGGGCTCGCGGCACTCCGGGACGTGCGGGACGTGCGGGGCGTGACGGCAATCACGGTGGTGAGGCGAAGTGACAACGCTCACGCGCTTCGCCGGTGCCCCGGCCCTTCATGACGTACGCTGGCTCGTCCCGCGCGAACACTCGAGTGGGCGTGGCCAGTGGGCGTAATGCGATTACCAAGACCGGGAACGCGCATCTGCGGCGCGTCCTGATGGAAGCCGCGTGGAGGAACCGCCACCGCCCAGTCGCGACGGGGCGACTGCGTGTGCGCCAAACAGGGACAGCCCGCCGCAGTGGTGGCGGTCGCGGAGCGGGCGCAGCAGCGCCTGTGCGCGCGGTATCGGATGATGGCCGCGCGGGGGAAAGCGCCACTCTTTAGTTGCCACGACGATCGCGCGTGAACTCTTGGGCTACATCTGTGCGATCGGGCAGGTCGTGGAGCAGCCCGCACCGAGAGCGGAGGCGCGCATGGCCTAACGACTCGCACAGGCCGCCTGGTGTCGGCCGGGGAGTCGCGCACGGAAAGGCGCACCCGCCGACTCCCCCTGCGATGCGGTCGCGCTCGATGACCCAACTCGCGTAGCTAGTCTGCGCCTCGTGCCCGACGGATCACGATCATGCGGTGTCGTCTCCGGACCAACCCGCGCTTATCAGAGTTATCAGCCGTCGCGCGCCGCGCTCCTCGCGCCACACCCGGCTCCAGCGGTCAGATGAGAGCTGCCGCAGTACCTTTGCACGACCCACTTCTGCGCCCCTTGACGGGTCGCTTCATATTAGGGATTCCCCCTAGCAGGCTGCGGAAATAGGGTGTGATGCAAGGTTGTCAATGGCCTGGCACTGCACAGTGTGAGCGCCGTAGCGGATGGGAAGGCCCGCGCGGGCACCGTTTTGCGGCGTTAGGCGAGCAGGTGAAGTGACCGCCCACATCGTTAGGCCGTCGCCGGTGCGAGGAGCCGCCGCATCCGCACCAGGTTGTAGACGGCCGTCGCGAAGGTCACCATCCACCCCACTCGCGCCAGGCCGCGGAAGCGGGTCTGTCGGCAGAGGCCCACCGTCTTGAGCCAGCCAAAGATTTCCTCGATCCGTTTGCGCTTCCGTTGACTCACCGCGTAGCCCGGATGGCGCGTCGTCCGCGCGTCGATCGCGCTCGGGTGTCGCGCGCTGACATGCTGCGCGACGTGCGGCGTGCTCTGCACCGCGCGCAATTCGTCGACGCACCCCTGCGTATCGAACCCCTTGTCGGCCCCCACGGTGATGTGCACGGCGCGATACGGCGCGCCGGCCGCGGGCACGACCGCGTTGTCGCGCTCCGCGGTCCCCGTCGCGGCGCTCGTGCAACTGCCCACCGCCAAACCATGCCGGTTCTCCATGAGCACCGTCGCCTGATAGGCCAGCTGGGCTTCGCGGCCCCGTCCCTTGCGCGCCAGTTGCGCGTCGGGATCCGTCGTCGACGTGTGCGTGGCGTTGCTCCGCCGCTCCCCATGGAAATTGACCGTCGCATTCCGCGTCCCGTCGGCGGGGGGATCGCGGCGCGGATCGTCCGGCGGGAGGAATTTGCGCCGATGCTTCGGCACTGCGGCGGCCTTCGCAGGGGCCTTCGCGGGGTCCCGGTGGAAACTCTTCTGTCCGGCCCACGCCTGGATCAGTGTGCCGTCCACGGTGAAGTGCTCGGACGAGAGCAGGTCCGCCGCCTGCGCCTCCGCCAGCACCGCGGCGAAGAAGCCGTCCGCGACATCGCCGATCAGCAAGCGTTCCCGATTCTTCGTGAACACCGTCACATCCCAGATCGCGTCGTCGATGCCTAACCCCACAAACCACCGGAAGAGCAAGTTATATTCGAGCTGCTCCATCAACTGCCGCTCGCTCCGCACCGTATAGAGCACCTGGAGCAAGAGGGCCCGCAGCAGGTGTTCGGGGGGGATCGAGGGCCGGCCGCCATCGGCATAGATCTGATCAAAGGTCGGCGAGAGCGTCGCTAACGCCCGATCCACCACCGGACGCATCGCGCGCAGCGGATGGTCCGCCGGAATCCGGTCCTCGATCGATACCACACTGAATAGCGCTCCTTGCTGCGGCTCGCTCCCGCGCATCGCTCACGCTCGATGTTGAGGTCGCGCCATACTAACCATCGCGCATCTGCCGCGCCATCCTCAATTCCTCCTTTTTCCGCAACCTGCTAGTGGCTTCAGTTTGTACGTGCAATGTTTACTCATTGCTCCGCGTGACGCTGCGCCGCCGCACTGTGGTCGACGACCCGTCGCGTACACCGCAAGCGAGGGTATTCTCATGGCCTTTACCGGGAACGAACGACACGACATTTCGCTCGACGAGGCGCGGAGACTCATACGCAATCATCGCCAGGGCGCCGGCGCGAATGACCATAGATGCGGGTTCTTTGGTCGAGCCGCGATCGAGACGCTTCTCGCCCAACCGGGTTGCGTGAGGATTCGGACCTACTCTGCGCGTCAGGACAACGGGCAACCGA
>DAHUXU010000296.1 GCA_027307005.1 Gemmatimonadota bacterium | reverse complement strand
CGTACACGAGCTTCTCGGCGCCCATGGCCTGATAGGCGGCGATCTTCGCATCGGCGTCGTCCTGCGACGACTGTCCGGCGCGCGCGACGGCGCGAAAATAGTCGGCCGGGTCGCGCGCCACGCGGACGGCGAGTACGACATCAAACTCGTCGTTCGACGGGCCGATCATCCGACGGATGCGCTGCTCGAACGGTCCCTCGGTGCGGTCGGTTGCCACACACGTCATGTAGAACCGACCGCCGGGCTCCAGGAATTCAGGCAGTCCGGCGAGCAGCGCACGAGTGAACTGTTCGCCGTCGGGGCCGCCGTCGCGGTAAATCATGGTTTGCTCTGGCGACGCGATATACGGCGGGTGCGCCACGATGCGATCGAACGTGAGGCCGCGCACCGGCTCGTACATGTCGCCCTGCACTGCCCGCACATTGCCCAGCCCGTTGAGCTCGGCGTTGAATCGGGCGTATCGCGTGGCGCGTTCGGTGACGTCCCCGGTCCACGTCGTGCCGCTGTGCCGCGCCGCCAGGAGCGCAGCGATTCCGGTGCCACCGCACATCTCCACGAACCGCTCGCATGGGGTGCGAGGCAAGGACGATATGAAGTCGTGGGTATTCTCGGTGATCGCCGGATAGACCGCGTCGGACGGAAGCGGTTTGGGCGCTCCGGCGGCGGTCACGGGCAGATCGGAGATCAACCACAAGCCGTTCGTCGGGTAGAGGAGCACGGTTGCGAATTGCTTGGACGCATCGCTCGGCGGACCGCTCAGCAGGCCGAGGCTTTCGAGGGCGCGCACGGCGGTGCCGGGCAGGTGCTGTTGGATGTGCGCGCGCTCCACGAGCTCACCATCGAGGAACAGCCGGATGAGGATGTCCAGCGCGTCGCCCGCGTCCGATGATGCGCGCCCTTCGCGAATCGACGTGAACGCGTAGATCGATTCGACGCCGGTGCGGCGACTAACGGAGTCTTCGGTAAACGATGCGCCGGCCAGGAACTCGCGCAGGACGCGCATCGCTGCCGGGTCGCCGGTGCGGACGGACGACGTCGCCGAAGGCCGCAGTGCGGTGGCGGTCATGGTTGGGCAGCCTGCCACCGGCCGGCGAGCGCCGCGACCGGTTGGGCAATCGACTGCACGCGCACGAGCAGCGCCGCGTCCTGATCCTTGAGCGACGCCAGCGGCATGATGCCGCAGTCGAGCAGTCTGTTGGACGCGCGCTCCGGTAGGAGCACTTCGGCGCAGGGTTTGGCCTGCACCTCGCCGTTCCGGCGCAGGAGCACGAAGGGAAGTCCCGTGAGCTCGCGCCGCGAGCCCGGGCGCATGCGCCACCCGCCGGCGGAAAACGACTGGCCGAGCAGCGTCGCGCACGCGAACGCCGCGTTGGCCCAGAGAAACTCGCGGTGATCCGGAGTCTCGCCTAACTCCTCGAACGCGAACCGGTCGCACTCCTCGCCGCCGGCGCCGTAGGGCAGACGGGCCAGGAAGCGCGGCGCCGCGAGCCCGATGTACGGCGCTTCGGGCGACGCGCGCAGCGCATCCCACGCGTCGCTGGCGTTGGTCGACCAGGCCGATGCATCGCTCGATGTATCGAACGCCGGCATACCGGCCAGGCGCGGCGCCGCGCCGGCGACCACCGGCGCGCCGGCGCGCCGGGCGATCGTGCCTAACCGGGACAACACCGCGAGATCGGCGTCGTCCCATCCGAACGTGAACGCGCCGACGAGGAGCGACCATGGATACGCGCCGGGCTGCTCCACGGATCCCTCCACGATGATGCGCCAGAGATCGCTCTGATCGGGCGGCACGTCCGGCGCGAGATCGGCAACGAGCTCCGCGGCCGACACATCGAGCAGGTAGATCTCGAGATGCTCGTCGGTCTCGAGACGCCGCGTGAGCATCCACACGGACCGCCACGCGGCTTCGACGGCCTGGAAGGCGCGGTTGTGCAGCACGCCGCGCATTGCGTTAGTCATCGCGCGATCCACGCGCGCGAGCAGCGCATCCTGCCGCGGATCGGCCGCGGCCACGAGAACCGGTTCGATCGCGCGCCGGATGAGCTGCTGCAGTGCATCCTCCGACGGCTCGGCGGCCGGCGCC
>DAHUXU010000286.1 GCA_027307005.1 Gemmatimonadota bacterium | reverse complement strand
AAACCGATGCCGCCGTGGGTCACGAGGTGGAGTGCAATCTTCGCCATCATCGGACTCATCGCGTTCCTGATCGGCGCGTTCACCGGCCAGGACCGCATGTGGCAGGCAATGCACTTCAACTGGTTGTTCTTCGCCAGCGTGTCGCAGGCCGGCGTGATCGTGGTCGCCGTGCAGCGCATCACGACCGCGCGTTGGTCGCGCACTATCGTGCGGATGATCGAAGGCTACGTGGCGTTCATGCCCGTGGCCCTGCTGCTGCTCGTCGTGATCCTGCTCGGCGGCAAGCACATCTTCCCGTGGTTCTCCGGCGAAGCGCCGATTCCCGAGAAGCGGTTCTGGCTGAGCCCGGGCTTCTTCGCCGCGCGCGAGATCGGGATGTTCCTCATCCTCACGGTGCTCAGCCTGTGGTACATCTACAAGTGTGTGCGGCTGGACGTGGGCGTGTTGCCTAACGATTCCGGCGCCGCCTGGGCGAAGGGCATTCGCGACCGCATGCGCCGCGGCTTCGGCGAGGAGCGTCGCGAGATCCACTCGACGCACTCGATGCAGGGTTGGCTGGCCGTCGTCATGTGCCTGCTGTTCAATTTCTTCTATCTGATGCACTCCTGGGACTTGTCGATGTCGCTCGACATGTACTTCCAGAGCACGATGTACGGCTGGTGGTTCTACATGGGGGCGTGGCTGGCCGCGATCATGTCGTGGTCGCTCCTCGTGATGTGGTGGCGCAGGCACCTGGCAGCCGAAGACCTGATCACGGAGCACCACTTCCACGACCTGGGCAAACTGGGGTTCGCGTTCACTGCGTTCTGGGGCTACCTCACGTTCGCGCAGTACCTGGTGATCTGGTACGGCAACATGCCCGAGGAGACGCACTGGTTCCACGGCCGCCTGGAGCCGCCCTGGGAATGGGCGACGCTCGCGATCGTCTTCCTGGCGTTCGTGATTCCGTTCTTTGGCCTGTTGTCGCGCGCCGCCAAGGTCTATCTGCCGACGTTTTTCATCTTCGCCCTGAGCAGCGTGGTGGGTATCTGGCTGCTGCGCTACATCGAGGTGTATCCGTCGCTGCATGCGGGCGCGCCGCATTTCCTGTTCGGGATCTGGGAGATCGGCATCACGCTCGGCTTCCTCGGTCTGTGGGGACTCAGCTACCGCGCCTTCATGGATGCGTTCCCGCGCCTCCGGGTGACGCTCATGACGTCGCCGTATCGCGACGAGGTGCAGGTGCCGGTGAATCCGGACACGATGGAGCCGTTGCCCGCGCACGAGTAGCCGCGCCGAGCGTCACAGGGCCGCCGTTAGGCGGCCCTTTTTTTGGGGAAGCAGGTCGGTACACGTCGGCGCACTATGGCCGCTGGAAGAGCGACGTGAGGGCTAACTGGAGGCCTGTGTGGAGAGCTTCTTCGCTCTGGTGTGAAGGATAACCACAAGGATACAAGAGATGGGGTCGGTGCATATGCAACCTCCCCGACGCGTCGTTAAGCGTGGAGGTGCGCCGACCCCATCTCTTGCATCCTTGTTCTTATCCTTTTGAGCTTTTGTCGTAGATCCCTCCATGTGGCGTTTGGGTGGAGCCTCGCCACGCGGTCACTGCCTTCGCGCCTCAGGGCTCAGTACGCCTCGTGTCGTGTCCGCTGTGACCGTGCTGTGTCCGCGTCTTCATGAGCGTAGCACTCTGCCCGTCCGGCCTCCGGTTCGATCGCGAGGGCGAAGACGGTCGAGCGAGGCTACTTCGACGCCAACGCCTCGAGGCGCGCCTTCGGAACGGCGCCCACTTCGCGCGCGACCTCGCGCCCGTCGCGGAAGAGAATGGTGGTTGGAATGCCGCGCACGTTGTATTGCTGCGATGTCAGCGGCGCGCGATCCGTGTCGAGCTTCGTGACTAACAGAGCGCCCTGATGGCTCGCGGCGACTTCATCGAGGAGCGGCGCCATCATCTTGCAGGGACCGCACCAGTCCGCGTAGAAGTCGACCAGGACGGGCACGTCCGTCTCGGTGATCGTGCGCTGAAACGACTCGTCGTCGACCGCCAGCGGCCGATCGAGGAGCAGGGGACGCGCGCAGTTCCCGCATTTGGGCCGGTCGCTCACCCGCGCCGCGGCGACGCGGTTCCACGTGCGGCAAAATGGACAGCGCACGGTGAGGTGCTGCGTCGACGCCGCGGTATCTGGCTGGGTGCTCATCGCCTGCTCCTGCCGAGGGGACTTCGCGAAACGTAGACCCATGGCGCGAACGGTGGAAGCATGCTCTGGCGCGCGCCACGCGGGCGATTTTATCTTTCTTTCGCATCGGGGCGTTAGCTCAGTTGGGAGAGCATTCGGTTTGCAACCGAAAGGTCGCGAGTTCGAACCTCGCACGCTCCATCGCCAATCATCCGGGCCTGGCGGATGCAGTGCCGCCGGGCCTTTTGCGTAGTCAGTCGCCGCCCACACGCAACGCGGAGGAGCGCCGCTGAATCCATTGGCCGCCCGGCGACCGCGTCTCGCGCGCGTTGTGTCGTTCGTCGCCGTGCTTCTGGCCGGCCTCGCGATTCCGCGCACGGCGTTCGCGCATCTGGTCCTCGTGTCGAGCGCGCCGCCCGCCGGCTCGACACTTGACGCAGCGCCGGCCGCGGTCGGCCTGTCCTTCAGCGAAGATCCGCAGCTCGCGCCAACGCACATCGAAGTACTGAACGCTGCCGGCGCGCGCGTGGATTCCGGCCCGCCGCGCCTCGTGCAGATTCCGAAGCACACCCTCATGGTCGGGCTCGTTCACGCGCTGCAGCCGGGCAGATACACCGTTCGTTGGCGGTCCACCTCCGACGACGGACACCCCGTGCACGGCTCGTTCTCGTTTACGATTTCGGCTCGTGCGGCGGCCGTCGCGCCGCAGGCGAATCCCGCGCCCGCTGCGTCGCCGCCGCCCTACACGATGACACCGCCGCACGCTCCGCCATCGATGGTGGCAACGGACACGAGCTCGGCCGGCGGCTTCGACGTCGAATCCTTCTGGTATGTCGCCGTGCGATGGCTCGGCTTCGTCGCGATGCTTGCGTTAGTCGGATCCATCGTGCTCGCGCGGTGGGTGACGCCGCGCGCGCGCGCGGGCCGCGCCGAGCTGGCCC
>DAHUXU010000268.1 GCA_027307005.1 Gemmatimonadota bacterium | reverse complement strand
GTCGTGTATCCGAGCCCGAATCAATTGATCGAATCGCGGGACTCGAATTTCATTTTCGGTTCGGTCGGGAACGGACACGCGCTGCTTACCATCGATGGAACCCCGGTCCAGGTCTATCCCAACGGCAGCTTCATCGCGTTTCTCCCGCTGCCAACGCGTGATCATACATCATATGATCTGATGGCTACGCTAGGCGGCGACACCGCGCGCGCAACGCAGCCCATTCGCCTGCTGCCACCCATTCCCGTGCTCGCCGATACCGGCGCACTGGTGGTCGACTCGAGCAGCGTCGCGGCGTTCGGCCGCCTCGCACTGCGCGACGACGAGATCGTGCGCGTCGCCCTACGCGCTCCCGCCAACGCGTCGGTTGCATGGCGCGGCGATTCCGCGGCCGGGGTTCCATTGGTCAATGGCGCGTCGTTGCCGTTGCGCACCGCGTTCGACACCACGATCGCGCCCGGCTCCGTGACCGCGCGCGACGCCGCCGACTCCACGCAATGGTCGGTGGGTGTGGCCGCGCGCCGGATGCGGGCGCCGAGCAGCATCGTGGTGGCGCGCGGCGCCGATACGGTCCGGCTCGACGTGCCCGCCATCGCCCCCGCGCCTCCAGTCCCCACCTGGGGCGTGCTCGGCGCCGACACGAGCAGCGTCGGCGACACCGACCGGGTGATCATCGGCCGCCCGGTGCCGAACGGAACGTACAAGTGGCTGCTCATGGCCGGCACGGCCGTTCCCGTGACCGGCATCGACGGGGACTTCGTTCGCATCCGTCTCGACGACGCGCTCGAGATCTGGGTCCTCGCGCGCGACATCGCGCTCATGCCCAACGGATGGCAGCCGCCGGCGCGCGTCGCCGGAAACGCGTAGCTCCGCCCGTCGGCGGAGTGGGTCGACCTCGAGATCCCGATGAGCAGCCGCCCGCCGTTTCTGGTGGAAGAAGGCGACCACGAGCTCCAGCTCACGTTGTACGGCGTCACCGGCAACACCGACATCATCACCTACACGGGTGACGATTCGCTCGTCCGCGTAGTCCGATGGGAACCGGTGGGCACCGAGCGCGTGCGGTACACGCTGCGTCTCGCCACACAGCCGTTCGGCTACCTCGCGTTCTGGGACAACGGGCGATTCGTGCTCCGCGTGCGCCGCCCGCCGCGCATCAATCCCGACCATCCGCTGGCCGGCCTCACGATCGCGGTCGACCCGGGCCACCCGCCCATCGGCGCGACGGGCCCCACCGGATTGTACGAGCCGGTGCCGACGCTGGCGGTGGGTGAAAAGCTGCGCGACATGCTCCAGGCGCGCGGCGCGAAAGTGGTCATGACGCGCACGACGGCGGCGCCGGTTGCGTTAGGCGACCGGCCCATCATGGCGCGCCGCGCCGATGCGCAGGCGCTGGTCTCGATTCACCTCAACGCGCTGCCCGATGGAGTCGACCCGTTCATCTCGCACGGCACCGGGACGTACTTCTTCCATCCGCAATCCGAGCCCATGGCGCGCGCGCTCGAGACGTCGCTCGTGAGGCGCCTGGGCCTGCCGGAGCTGGGCATCCACTACGACAACCTC
>DAHUXU010000244.1 GCA_027307005.1 Gemmatimonadota bacterium | reverse complement strand
CTATAGAGCTTTTTCTTCGCCATGGCTCAGTCCGCCACCTGGCGCGGCAGCTCGGCCGGCGAATACTCGTGGTGGATCGTGACGCGGTAGTCCCCCTTGGGCAGCGCCACCGTCTTGTGCTCCTCGTGCTGGAGCGCGACGGGCGCGGTGCCGCCGACGCGCAGGTATCGCACGTCCTCCTCGGTGCGATACAGCTTCGCGTGACGCGACGGGATGCGATGCGCATGCCCGGTGACCTCGCCCTCGGCGAGTACGACGCCGCGCGCGGTGCGCGGGATCGGCTTGGCCCCATCGGGCATCTGATCGACGGCGACGATCAGCACGTCGCCCTGGCGGTACATCTTCGGTGTCTTCTTCGTCATAGCGGCCTCCTTGGCCTTCGTGCACAGCCCCGGTAACGACCCGGGTGACGATTCGCTCGCCGCGCGTGCTCAGCCCGGGGACAACCGGGCCGGTTCGTAGTCTTTCGTTCCGTGGGTGTGGGCGCTCTGCTAGCGCGCGGGTATGCTCACCCCCGCCTTCGCCGCGACCTCGGCGAGATCGTGCCGCAGCCGCTGGACCTGGATCGCGGCCAGCGCGACGGTGGCGAGGTCGCCGTGTGCGTCCGCGACGGTCAGCACCGTGTGGCCGTCCTGCGCGCTGACGTGGTAACGCGCTCCGTCGTCGAGCAGGCGCTCCACGGCCTGGACCGGATCCACGGGCGACGGCAGCACGGCAGCATCGACGAGCAACGCCTGGGGCCTGCTCGATCGGACGTGGGCCACGACCGCCGCCGCGATGCGGTCGGCGTCGGACTGCGGCAGGTCTTCCAGCGCGGCGAACGCAGCGGCGAAGGTCCGCTCGAGGGCGGTGATGCGATTGAGGACAGGGGTCATGCGGACTCCGATCGGAAAAGTGCCCTGCGGGGCAGCCCGGGCCAGGCCGAGTCAACGCCGCGCGCTGCGCTCGCGCCGGCCCCGCCCGCCAGTTGCCGTGAGGTTCCGGCGGGCTTCACGGGTCGCTCCCCGTTGCGAGTTGCGGAGCGTCGTACTCGTCGAGGACTTCCTTCTGCTCGTTCTTGATTCCGCCGCGGTCGCGCAGTTCCTTCAGGATCGCGCGCTCCTCCGCGGCCTTGCTGGCGACGCCCGCGAAGGCGAGTGCCTCGCCGAGCCGCTTCTTTGTCGCGCTGCGCACGACCGCGGCATCCGCGATGCCCTGGCCATGCTTGGCGCGCACGATTTCGTAGAGCAGGTCGCCGTCCAGCTTGTCGTTGCCCTTCTTGGGCACGAGCCCGTACATCTTTCCGTTGCGCAGCGGGATCGGCCGTTCCTTGCCGCGCATCGCGAGCGCCGCGCGCAACTGGCCGAGCAACTGGCCGACGCGCTCCGCGAACTCGTAGGCGTTGGCGGCCTCCTCGTCGTCGTCGAGTGCGAAGAGAAGCTTGCCGGCCGCGGCCTGTTCGACGCGGGCCTCGACCTGGGCGACGAGCTGCTTCTTAGCGGGGCAGGCGTGAAACGCCGGGCAGTATTTGCAGTGCGCGCCCTCGGAGAACGCGAGCGCTTCTCCGCGCTCCTGCATGCGGTCGGCGGCCTGGATGCCGCCGACGATCGTGGCGACATCGGCCGCGAAGTTCTCCAGATCGAACGTGTCGAGCTCGGCCACGTCCATCGGGCGCGCCTCGTAATGGATGGCCACCTCGGCAGCATCGAGCCCGTTCGCGCGAGCAATCGCGAGCGCGGCCAGGTGCAGTTGCGCGTTGACCGCAGCGCGCTCCACCTCCTCGTAGCTCTTCCAGTCGACGACGACCAGACGGCGCTCCTCGGCGTGAAAGCCGACGGCGTCGGCCGTGCCGCATACCTCCGTGGTACTCGCGCTGGAATAGTCACGCTTCGTGCCAGCGCCCAGGACTCGCCCCTTGCCGCTGACGTAGTCGAAAGCGTAGGCCAGTTCGGCTCGCCAGGCGAAGCCGGGCCAGCGCGCGGCGATCGCCTCGGGAATCTGCCCGTTCGCGATACCCGCCTCCTTCTCTGCGTGGTGCTCGAGTCCGTCGTCCGCGTATTTCGTGCGGATATCGATGTGCGGAAGCACGAACGCGGGCGGGCACGCGCGCGCGACGTAGAGCTTGCTCGAGGTTGGCAACTTCACGCCGCGTCTCCGGTCTCGGCCGCCTTCGCTGCCTCCTGCTTGAGCGCGGCCTCGCGCGTCTTGTACGCGGCCATCGCGTGGTTTCGCTCGGGCGAGCCCTTCGCGATCTTGTTGCACTCGGGCGCGAGCGCCTTCAGATCGTCGAGCGTCGAGGCAGCGGTGATGCGCGAGGCGAGCGACGCCCCCTCCGCCTGCTGCTCGTTCGCCGGCAGGTCCGTGAACTCAGCATCCACCACGCCTTGCGGACCGTTTGGCACCGGCGCGAACTCGCGCGCCTCGTCCTCGGTGTAGCAGCCCGCGAGCACGTCGGGGTACACGTCGCGCGCGAGCATCGCCTTGCAGCGCGCCTTGAGCATCGCACGCGGGTACTTCTGCCAATTGTCGCCGTTGAGTCCGGCGCGCTTGGCGTCGTCCATCGTCCACGTGCACTGCTGCGACTTGGGCGCGCCCTTGCGCTTGGTCTCGTATGTGACGCTCGTCGTCGTCTCGTTGACGCAGGTGAAGTACTCGGCGGCGCCGCTCGAGAGCACGACGCCTACCATCGTGTCGGCGCTCAGGATCGGCTTGCCCTTGACGACGTGCACGCCGCGCAGCGCGGCCATGGGTGCGAGGCCAAGCTCCTGGCCGGCGATGATCGAGACGAAGATGTCCGGCTCCTTGCCGCGCAGGTCCGCGGGCAGGAGCGAGCTCGCCGCGAACAGGCGCGCGAGCACCTTGGCGTCGTCGACCGTCTTGGGGACGATCGCGAGCGCCTTGCTGTTTCCGTTGCTGTTGTTGTCGGTAGACACGGTGACTCCTCCGTGGTTGGTTGCTCAGCCATTCAGAAACGCGACGACGCGCTTCCGGTCCTCGTCGCTGAGCGGGGCGAGGAGCTTCTGGATCTTTGAGAGCACGTCGATGGCGGTCGGTGCGGGTCTCTCTGGCTTCTTGGCTGGTGCATTCACGATGCGTTCCTTTCTTGGTTGTTGGCCGGCGCATGCTCCGCGCACCTGCTCTGCGTGCGGATGCCGGTGACGTGGCTCGCGGGCTTGGCGCAGTGGGTGCGCTCCGGGCCGATCGCGTGCTGGCACAGGTACGGGGCGATGCCGCGGCGGCCCGGCAGCGCGTGGCCGATCGCACCGCACGCGCAGCGGTAGCGACGGAGCGCGGCGTTGAGGAGCGTCCAGGTGTGGGCGTGGGTCATGGGATGCGATCTCCCCGCAGCACGCTGTGCAGCGACTGCGTGATCTCGTGCGGGCGCTCGTGCGTGACGCGGCGGTCCGCGCGCTCGAAGCGGCCGAGGATGACGCCGATCATGAACGCGAGCAGGATGAGGCCGGCGTAGGTGGTCATCACGACACCACCGCCGGTTCGCGCTGAAGCTTGCCGATGGCGATCATCAGCGCGCTCCCCGCCTTGCGGATCTCCGCGGCGACGTCGTCCCGGCCAGCGCGGCGGGCCGCATCGCACAGCTCCATGAGGCGCCCGTTCTCGAGGACGAGCGTGGTGAGGAGGTCGAGCTTCATCGGCGCACCCACATCTGCTCGGCGTCCACGTCGAGGCGCTTCTCTTCCTCGTCGAGGATGACGTCGAGCACGTCCTTGCCGTCGCGCACGAGCGTCACGCTGGTCACCCGTCCCTTGACCTCCGTCTCGCGGAACACCACCGAGCGGTTGCCCCGCGCGTGCTGCTCCGTGCACCAGAGCCGCAGCGTCAGCTCCGCGTGCTCGTGCTCGGAGGAGAAGAGGGTTGCCCCGGTGACCCCGGGGAACGCGAGCAGCGCGTCGAAGAGGTCACGGAGCGCGGCGATCTCGTCCTTGGCGATCTGGACGAGCGGGATGGGCTGTCTCTTGGTCGCGATCATCGATGACTCCAGGTGATGACGGCGCCACGGGTCGCGGCGCCGCGGGACAGGACGCGCCGGGTGAGCGGCAGGTCGGCGACGTAGAAGACGTAGAGCGTGAATTCGCGGATCGACATCACGCCGCCCCGAGCAGTCGCTCGGCCTCCTGGTTGAACGTGGCGCGACGCGCG
>DAHUXU010000243.1 GCA_027307005.1 Gemmatimonadota bacterium | reverse complement strand
GACGCCAAGCACGGCGTCGATCGCCGTCGGCGGAATGCCCACGCCCGTCGCCGCCCCACCCGACGTCGTGCTGCTCGACGTGACGAACGGATACGTCCCGTGATCCACGTCCAGCAGAGACCCCTGCGCGCCCTCGAGCAGCACCGCCGCGCCGGCACGCTGCGCGCGATGCACCGCCAATCCGACATCGTCGGCCAAGACCAACAATCGCGGCGCCAACCGCTCGAGCAGCGCCACCGTGTCTTCGGCGCTGGCGCGCTTGTCGGACCCGGAGGCCGCCAGTTGGGCATTCGCGTGCTCGATGCCGCCCTTCACCCGCTCGCGCAGCCGGTCCAGGTGCCGCAGGTCCTGCACGCGAATGCCGCGGCGCGCCACTTTGTCCTCGTACGCCGGACCGATGCCGCGACCGGTCGTGCCGATCGCACGGCTCGCCGCACTCTCGCAGTCGACCAGTTTGTGGTACGGCAGCACCAGGTGCGCGCGATCGCTCACGTAAAGACGCCCTTCGACATCCACACCGTCGCGCACCAACTCATCGATCTCGGTGAACAAGGTGTCGGGATCGAGCACGACGCCGTTGCCGATGGCGCATCGCACGCCCGGGTGCAGAATGCCGCTCGGAATCTGGTGCAGCACGAACTGCCGCCCGCCCAGGTGCACCGTGTGTCCCGCGTTCGCGCCGCCCTGGTACCGCACGACCCAGTCGGCACGTTCGGCGATCACGTCGACGAGCTTCCCTTTTCCTTCATCGCCCCACTGGGCGCCAACGACACACAACGTTCGCACTTCGGAGTCGAACATGACCCAGGGCTCGAGACGACGAGACATTTTCGGATGACGGGCTCGGCAGTGCGACGCCAGTCGGGACCAGTGCACGACCGCGGACATCACCACACGCGGCGGACCTAGGAAACTTCCTCTGCATGAGGGCCCGCGTCAACACAGGCGGACAACAGACTGACCAATCTGGGGTGATACGTCGCTGAGACTCGTTCGTCGCGACTCGAGTGGCCCCAGGCATCGGGGTGATGTTTAAGAGCGGATTGAACGGACGACAGCACGGACAACGGCGCGGATCGCTCGGCGCGCTCGGACCAGCCTCATCGCCACCCATGCTGTTTTTTTTGTTTGTTTTTCAACAAAGAACGCATCGAAGCTCGCCACGCTGGGTGGACCCGGCGCTGAGCAGCCGAACGATCCGTGCCGTTATCCGTTCTCTCGTCCGTTCTATCCGCCTTTCTCGATCCGCGCTCCTATCGCAGCAGGATTGACAGTACCACCCACGCCAGCACTGCGCATCCCACCCCGATCTTCATTGCCGTTGCAGCAACGCGGCCGAGCAGCGCACCGGTGGCCACACGTGCGGCGGGAGCAAGCTGCGTCCGCCGTGACACCTCGGCGACGAATGCGCCGACAAATGCGCCGACGAACGCACCGATCAGCGACCCGATGAGCGGGATCGGCACTCCGACGACTGCTCCAATGAGCGAGCCGATGACGGCGCCCCAGCCCGCGCGACGAGATCCGCCGTAGCGCCGAGCAAAGCCGCCAGCCACAGCGAGCTCCACCAACTCGGCCAGCCCGGCGACCACCGCGAGCGCGATGCCGAGCCACAGGTTCACCACGTGCGCAGGCACCACGGCAGCGTCGAGCAGCACCGCACCGGCCATCACCCACAGGCCGGGCAGGCCGAATGGCAGCATGAGGAGACCGATGACGAGTGCGAGAATCAGCAGTGCGATTTGCATTTTAGGTCTCCACGGTTCGGGCCGCCCGTGGAATCACTACGGAAAGCCACCGGGCCACGGATTCGACGCCGTCGCCGGTGAGAGCCGAGAGGTTGTCCTTGGCCGTGTGGATCCGCGCGACGGTGCGCCACGTGCCCTTGCTGACGGTCACGGCGTGCCATCCGCCGTCCGTGAGGGCGACGGAATCGACGAGCACGCCGGGAAAGAGTCGCGACACGCGCAGCGCTTCGCCGGGCGACTCGAGTTGGGCAATGAGCGTCTCGGGGCGGCGTCCTGTGTACGTGACGTTCACGTGACCCGTGTCATCGATACCGTCGACATTGATGGCGCGGGCCGGCGTGGTTTCGCGGGTTCGAACCCAGGCTCGCGCGCCAGCAAGGCCGAGCTCCTCGGCGCTAGTGAGGAGAATGCCTAACGGAAGGCCCGGGTCGGCGAGCTCGGCCGTGCGCAGCACGGTGGCGACGCCCGACGCGTCATCGAGTGCGCCCGCGGACCGCGCTCCGACGACGCTCGCCGCCACCGGGATTCCCGCGACCAATGCGGCGGCGGCAAGCCACGGCCACAGACCCTGGCTTCCGCCCAACACGCCTTGCGCGACCGCCATGACCAGGGCGCCGGCCCAGATCACGAGCAGCGCCGTGATGCCCGCCGCGCGGACGAGAATCGGGACCGGTTGGCTCTTCGAGTCCAGGTGCGCGGTGAGCCAGAGTGCCGGCGGTGTTTGGCCGCGCGTGGCAACGAGGTTGATGCCGTCCCGGCGGCCCCATGGCAATCGCGTGACGGCAACGCGGGCGAACCAGGCGGCGATCACGCCCACGCCTGCGCCGGCCAGGATGAGCAGCAGCGCCGCGCCCCACGCGTGTCCGTCCATGGCGAGGCGGGCGGCCGTGCATATCACCGCCATGCCGGCCAGGCCTAACGCAGGGGTGGCGACGCGTCCGGGGATCGACGAATAGCTGAACGGCTCGGCGGCGACGGCGAAGCCGGCGGCGGCGAGCGACGCGCG
>DAHUXU010000242.1 GCA_027307005.1 Gemmatimonadota bacterium | reverse complement strand
CACGGGGCTGCCGTCACCGGCAATGGCAATACCTTCTTCATAGCCGACGAGGGCGGGGACCTGAGCGCCAGGCCGCCTACATATACGCATGGCGCGGTGTACGCGTATAGCACCTCCGGCGGCATTCCCACCGGCACTCCCAAGGTGGTCGGCACCTTCCCGACTCCGACGGCCGTTGCTCTGGATGCCAAGGGCGATCTCTTCGTGGCTGACTATTCGGGCTTCGTCAGCATGGTTGCGCCCGCCTATGACCCGAATACCGGCGCCACCAGCTGGCCGGGTTTCGGCACCAAGCTGACTTTGCCGGGAATCACGCTCTATCATCCAATGTCACTGGCTTTTGACATCTATGGGAATCTCTACATCGGAGATATGGGGCCCCTGGGAGTGACTGCCAACACGGTGAATCCAGGGTTCATTGTGAAGGTCCCTGCAAACGGCGGACCGGCGGTCAAGCTTAACTACTCCGTGAACGGTGTTCCCGTTGTCTTTCCAGACGGATTGGCCACCGACTCCTACGGCAACCTGTTCATCGCCGACGCCGGTGACGGAGTCACTTCCAACGGCACGGTCGATATCGTGCCCTATGGAAGCATGACGGCGAGCTCGATCTCGTTCGGCTCCTTCACGCCCATCGACCAGCCGTCGGGGATTGCCTTTGACGCCGCCAATGATCTCTACCTGGTGGACTCCTTCAACCAACGGATCCTGGTCGTCCCAATGACCTACTCCGGCACTACGCCCACGCCGGATACCGCGGGCATCACGCTTCTTGGGGGCGCCTCCGGCGATAGCGGCATGAGCGCTACCCTGGTCACGCCCAGTGCTGTCGTCGTCTGGCCGTGGAACAATTCGGTGAGCTTTGTTGACACGGGCTACCAGCCCGCAAGCGGACCGGGAAGTCCTACCCAGGTGATTACCCTCGCATCTCTCAATACCTACGTGAACGCCAGCAAGGGAACAGCAACTCCCACGGCGGTCAACGTCGGCAACACGCAGATCAGCTTCCTTGCTCCTACGCTCACCGGATCTACGCAGTTTTCACTATCCGGCTGTGGGAGTTCCGGAACGACGTTGGATCCAGGACTCGCGTTTGCGTGCACGCCCACGATCACCTCCGGCACCGTGGACATCCCCACCACGTCGGCGCCGATCGCCCGCAGAAAGCGGTACTCCGCCGGCGTCTCGAGGGTCGGCCCGGTGACGGCGACGTACACTCCTTCGCGCAGCACGATCCCGCGCGCCGCGGCCGCTTTCCGCGCGAGCGCGCGCAGGCCCCGATCGTACGCACACGACATGTCCGGGAAGCGCGGGCCGAGCGAGTCGTCGTTCGGCCCGATGAGCGGATTGTCGCCGAGCAGGTTGATGTGGTCGGCGATCAGCATCAGATCGCCCGGGTCCCAGAGCGGGTGCATGCCGCCGCACGCGTTGGACACCACCAGCGTGTGCGCGCCTAACTCACGCATCACGCGCACCGGAAACGAGACCTGCTGCGCCGTGTATCCCTCGTACAGGTGGAAGCGCCCCTGCATTGCCACGGCAGGGCGGCCCGCCAGCGTACCGCACAACAGCCGGCCGGCGTGCGACTCGGTGGTGGACAACGGGAAACCCGGGATGTCCGCGTACGGGATGGCCACCTGCACATCCATCTCGTCGGCAAGTGCGCCGAGTCCCGTGCCGAGGATGACGGCAACGTCGGTGGGGCCATCGAAGCGATCACGCACGGCCGCAGCGGCGACCGCCGCCTGGGCGCGCGTGTGCGCGTGTCGAGCGGGGACCTGCGTCGGCGCCAGGCGTGGATCGTCGAGTCGCACTCCGGTCATTCCTTGACGAGCGACTCCAGCCACGCCGGCGTCTTTACGTGCGCGCGCGGTTCAACTGCGTCCGACTCTCCGCTCGTGCGCGACGGCCGCGCCGGCATCTCGGCCGCGTTGAGCTCGGCCAGGTGGCGCTCGACCAGCGCGCGCAACTGTCCGACGTACGTCAAACGTGCCTTCTCCAGTGTCGTCAGCTCGCCCTCGAGACGACGGATCTCGGCGCGCGCCGCCTCGCCCTGCCGCTCGCCCTAGGCGCGCGCCTCGCGCAGGATGAGCTGCGCTTCGCGCTCCGCCTGCTCGCGCATTTCCGATCGCAGCTGCTGCGCGGACACCAGCGCGTCGTTCAGCGCCTTGTCGCGCTCGCGGAATGCGCGCAGCTGTTCGTGAAATCCGCGCGCTTTGGATTCGAGATCCTGGTTGAGGCGCGTCAGTCGCTCCAATTCATCTGCCACCTGCGCGCGAAAATCCTCGACTTTCTTTTCGTCGTAGCCGCGAAACGCCTTCGCCCCGAAGTCCCAGCGACGCACGTCGAGCGGTGAGAGATGAAAGGCTTCGTCTGTCATTGGTCTCTCGCTCCAAACAGGATGGTGCCGAGCCGTACCATCGTCGCCCCCTCTTCCACCGCCACCTCGTAGTCGTTGGACATGCCCATCGACAACTCGGTCACGTGCGCCCCGCACGTCCGCGCGAGCAAGGCGCGCGCCTCGCGTGCGCCGGCGAACACTCGCCGCAACTCGATTTCGTTGGCGTCGAGCGGCGCCATCGTCATCGCGCCGCGCACCCTCATACCCGTGAATCCCGCCATTCGCTCCGCGGCCGCCGGCAGCTCGCTCAGCGAAAATCCGCCCTTGGTTTCTTCACCCGACGGATTCACTTGAATCAGCACATCCACAGGCATCCCTCGCGACGCGCCGTATTCGTGCACCGCGCGCGCCAAACGCTCGCTGTCGATCGAGTGAACGAGAGCGAAGCGCTCCACTGCTCCCTTCACCTTGTTGCGTTGGAGATGGCCGATGAGATGCCACCGCACTGGAACCGACGTCTGGTCCATCTTGAGCAACGCTTCCTGGACGCGATTTTCGCCAACATCGGCGAGACCGGCGCGCCAAGCGGCCTCGACGGCATCTGCGCCGTGCGTCTTGGTGACCGCCACGATCGTGACGTTCTGACCATGTCCGCCCCGCGCCGCCGCCGCGCCGATCCGCTGTCGGACCTCGGACACCCGATCGGCGATGTCCTCAAAGTGCATAAGCTCTGAATTTATCGCCGCTTACGGTGCGATGCAATCAGGCGATCACGTCATGCCCGCATCTGGAGCACGGGCTGCTCTGCAGACGTCCGGAGGGGGCGGCCGGAGAGAAGGTCGCGGACTTGAGGCGCCGTCAGTCCCCTGAGGAGACGCCCGTTCTGCGCCACCGAAATCGTGGCGCTTTCTTCGGACACGACCACCACCAGCGCATCACTTTCCTCGCTCAGGCCCAGCGCCGCGCGGTGCCGCGTGCCTAACGTGCGGTCGGTCATCTGCGCCTGCGTGAGCGGCAGGATGCACCCGGCGCCGATGATCGTGTCGCCGCGGATGATCACCGCGCCGTCGTGCAGCGGCGAGTACGGCGTGAAGATGGTGGCCAGCAGGTCGGCGGAGACTTTCGCCTGCATCTCGGTGCCCGACGCGACATAGTCGCCTAACGCAATCTCCCGCTCCAGCGCGATGATGCAGCCGATGCTCGACCGGCTCAGGCGCTCGACGGCGTCGGCGACCTCTTCCGCCACTTCGCTCACGTCCATGCGCTTGAAGAACCGCGTCACCCGCGACTGCCCCAGCCGCGCCAGCGCCGCCCGCAGCTCGGGCTGAAAGATCACGAGCGCCGCGAACGCGCCGTACGTGAACAGCACGCCCAACAAATACGTGATCATCGTGAACTTGAAGATCCACGCCAGCGCGTACGTCAGCACCAGGACGACGATCCCGATGAGCATCTGCACCGCGCGCGTGCCGTGCAGCAGCAGCAACAATCGATAGATGCCGTACGCCACGACGGCGATCTCGATTGCGTCGCGCCAACCGAACGTGAGAAACCGAAACTGATCGAGGATGTTCACGCCGTGTCTCTGCTCTGCAGAATGCTCCAGGCCACATCCAGCGCCCGGCGCGCCGCGCGGACGTCGTGTACTCGAAAGATGCGCGCGCCGAACGCAAGCGCCATGACGTTCGCCGCAATCGTTCCTTCCACACGATCCGCGGGCGTCGACGCTCCGCTCAGTTCGCCCACGAATCGCTTCCGCGATACACCAATCGCCACTGGATACCCGAGGTTCGCCAAGCGATCGAGCGAGCCCAGGACCGCGACCGAGTGCTCGGTCCGTTTCGCGAAACCGATGCCGGGATCGAGCGCGATCCGCGATCGCTCGACGCCCGAGCATTCGGCGGCGGAAACAGCTTGCTGGAGCTCGCCGATCACCTCACCGATGACATCTCCACCATAGCTCGCGAAGCGGTACGTCCCCATCTCGCTCACGCCGCCTCGCGAATGCATGAGGATAACACCGGCGCGCGCTTCCGCGCACACCTCGCCCATGGCCGGGTCCAGGCGAAACGCAGAGACGTCATTGATGATGTCGACACCATGGTCGAGCACCGCGCGTGCGACGCCGCTCTTGACCGTGTCCACAGACAGCGGCACGTGCGGCACCTGCTGGCGCAGCGATCGCACGACGGGCTCGACGCGTCTCAGCTCTTCGGCGGCGTCGACCGGCTCGGCGCCCTGGGGGCGGGTGGACTCGCCGCCCACGTCGAGCGCGTCGGCGCCTTCGTCGACCAATCGCAGTCCCTGCTCTACCGCGAGCTCGGGCACGAGAAAGCGGCCGCCGTCGCTGAAGCTGTCGGGCGTGACGTTGATGATGCCGAGGATGACGGGCCGGTCGAGCGAGAGGGAGCCGCGGCGGATGGCCCAGGAAGGCATGAAAAACTGGGGAAGCAGCGGCTGTCGCCGCGTAGCAGAAGCGGCGGCGATGGGCCGCCGCTTCCTTGTTTCGTCTTACGCCGGCGCCGGCTCGGGCCCGCCTAACAATGGCGGCTTGGCCGGTTTGGCCTGCGGCACGGCGATCGGCGTCGCGGGAGCCGGCGGCGGCCCGGGGAGCTTGCGCGGCGGCAGTTTGTCGCCGCGCACCAGGATCTCGATGTCCTCGGCCGTCAGCGTCTCGCGTTCGAGGAGCGCCCCTGCGATCGCGTGCAGCAAGTCCGCATTGTCATGCAGGGTCTGTCGCGCGCGGTTGTACGAGTCCGTTAGGAGACGCGCCACTTCGGCGTCGACCATCTGCGCCGTCTTTTCCGACACCTCTCGGCGGTGCGACAGCTCACGACCCAGGAAGACTTCCTGCTCGTTGTCGCCGACCAGCACCGGGCCGATCGCATCCGACAGGCCCCATTGCGACACGTACCGGCGCGCCAGCGACGTCGCTTTCTGAATGTCGTTGGCGGCGCCCGTGGTCACCTTCTCGTGTCCGAAGATCATTTCCTCGGCCACGCGGCCGCCGTAGGTCATCACGAGCATGGCTTCCAACTGCTGGCGCGTGACCGAATAGCGATCCTCGGTGGGCAGGGTGAACGCGAGGCCTAACGCTCGACCGCGCGGCACGATGGTCACTTTGTGCAGCGGGTCGCATCCGGTCGTCTTGATGGCGCACACCGCGTGTCCAGCTTCGTGGTACGCCGTATTGCGCTTCTCGTCCTCCTTCATGACCATCGACTTGCGCTCGGCGCCGAGCATGACTTTGTCTTTCGCCTCTTCCATGTCGGACAGGAAGACGCGCTCGTGGTTGCGGCGCGCGGCGAGCAGCGCCGCTTCGTTCACCAGGTTCGCCAGGTCGGCGCCGGACATGCCCGGCGTGCCGCGCGCGATGGTGCTCACGTCGAGGTCTTCGGCCACCGGCACGCGGCGCAGGTGCACGCGAAGGATTTCTTCACGGCCGCGGAGGTCCGGCAGGTCGACCACCACCTGACGGTCGAAGCGACCCGGGCGCAGGAGCGCCGGATCGAGCACATCGGGCCGGTTGGTGGCGGCAATGAGAATCACGCCGTCGTTGGACTCGAAGCCATCCATTTCGACGAGCAGCTGGTTGAGCGTTTGCTCGCGCTCATCGTGTCCGCCGCCTAACCCGGCGCCGCGGTGGCGTCCCACGGCGTCGATCTCGTCGATGAAGATGATGCACGGCGCGTGCGCCTTGCCCTGCTCGAACAGGTCGCGTACGCGGCTCGCGCCGACGCCCACGAACATCTCCACGAAATCGGACCCCGACATCGAGAAGAACGGCCGCCCCGCTTCGCCGGCAACCGCCCGCGCGAGCAGCGTCTTGCCCGTGCCCGGAGGACCGACCAGCAGCACGCCCTTGGGCAGGCGTCCGCCTAACCGGGTGAACTTCTGCGGATCCTTCAGGAACTCGATGATCTCCTGCAGCTCCTCTTTCGCCTCATCGGCGCCGGCGACGTCGCTGAAGGTGATCTTCGGCGTGTCCCCCGTGAGGAGCTTCGCTTTGCTCTTCCCGAAGCTGAACGCCTTCGCCCCTCCCGCCTGCATCTGGCGGAAGAGGAAGATCCAGATCCCAATGATCAGGATCCACGGCAGGAACGTGATCACGTAGCCGCCTAACGACGGCTTCGCATCCTGCGCGGTGATGTTCACGTTTTTCTGGCGCAAGCGGTCGACCTCGTGCGAGTCGTTCGCCACCGGCAACCGCACCGTGAACTTGCTCACATCCCGGTTGTTCACCCGAATCCGGGACTTGAACTCGCCGTCGATGGTCTTGCCATCTTCGATGGTCACCCGCTGGATGTTTCCCGCATCGAGCTGCTGGCTGTACATCGTGTAGTCGATTTCGGCCGGCGAATCCCCGGCGTTTCCGGAAAAGCGGAAGAACGCGATCGGGATGAGAATGAGCAGCAACCAGAACGCGAGCGTCTTGGAGATGCGCCCCCAGTTGAGGTCTCGTTTTGGCGGCAGTTTGTCAGCCATTACTGCAAGCTCGCGATATAGGGCAAGTGGCGAAAGTTCTCAGCGTGATCCAGCCCATACCCAACCAGGAACTCATCCGGGGCATCGAAACCCACGAGTCCTACCTCATACTGCAGGTGCTCGGCCACGCGCTTGTGCAGCAACGCGCAAATGTCAAGCGACCGCGGCCGTCGTTCCTCGAGAAGACCGATCAGCCGGTTCAGCGTCCGGCCCGAATCGATGATGTCCTCTACTAATAGTATGTGCTTTCCCTCGAGCGTGGTTTCCGGATCATAGACGAGCCTGACATGCCCGCTCGATTCCGTGCCGTCACCGTAGCTCGAAGCGACCAGGAAATCGACCTGCAGCGGACGGCGGATTTGTCGGACGAGGTCTCCTAGAAAGATAAAGCTTCCCTTGAGTAGACCCAACACCAACAGCTCGCCTTCGGGATAGCGAGCCGTGACCTCGTCGCCCAGCTCCCTGACCCGGGCGGCGATTCGCTTTTCGTCGAACGCAATGCGTTTGATCGCGCGACCGTCCAACCTTGGATCAGCAGTCGTCACGTTCGCATCGGTACAACGCCATCGGTCGGCCGGACCGCACGGTGGCCGCAGAACTGCGGCGAACTCCAGGGACCCACACAATCCGCTCATCCACCAAGACGACAGGCCATGCGCGGCGACGCACGGCGTCGATCCCTGCGTCGCGAAAGAGCCCCTTCAGTCGGCGTTCGACGGCCGCCCCGTGCGGCAACATGCGATCGCCGGCCTCCCATGCCCGGACCACCACCCGCAAACCGTTCGCCGGAAGCAACGCGGACCACAGATCGTCCGGCTCAGCCCCGGTCTGTTGCATTACGCGACGAAACTGCCAACCGCCGATCGACGTTGCGTTGGTCATCTCGCGCGATCCACGAATCGCATCACCATTCGCGCGACGGACCATCAAGGTTTCACCGACGCGCAGGGCCTCGAACCGACCGGAAAGCTGGATGCGCGCGCCCGGTCTTCCGGTAATAGTAAACGCGGCAAGACGCTCCGTTCCACGCCGATCGAGCGCAAGCCCAACGCGCGACACCAGCGCCGGCCAGAGCACGCGAAGCTGGTCCGCATCATAGGAGACGAGCGAGGAGCGAGCAACCTGGAGCGCGCCGGCAACGTGGACGTCGACATTCGCATCGATCCACTGATCGACATCTCGTCTCAACGCCCATGCGCGATTCGACACCGACAACAGTGTCTCCGTCAACCCGGGCTGCGCCCGCTCGAGCGCGGGCAGAATCTCGAGGCGCGCGCGGTTCCTCGCGTGCGTGAGCGACGCATTGGACGGATCCTCCACCCAATGAAGGTCACGCTCGGCAGCGTACGATTCGAGCTCGGCGCGCGTGAACGAAAGCAGCGGACGAACGACCCCGGCGCCGGCGTGCAGCGCGGCAAGCCCGCGTGCGCCCGAGTCTCGGAGCGCACGCATGAAAATCGTTTCGACGTGATCGTTTCGCGTATGACCCGTGGCGACGACGGCGTCGTGCTCGCGCGCGAGGGCGCGCAAAAACTGCCATCGCGCATCGCGCCAGGCCGCCTCGCGCGGCGCGAGATTCGTGGGTGCCACACCCACGCGAACCGGGAGGCCGAGCGATCCCGCCGCGGCGGTTACGCGTCGCACGGCGCGATGCGCGGCCGGTCCGGTGCGATGATCGAACGCGGCGACCGTCAGCACTCGTGCGGGCATCGCGTGCGCAACGGCGTCGAGCAGCGTCATGGAATCGAGACCGCCGGACACGGCAACGACGACGCGCGGGAACGGAGCCAGCACGCGCGTCACTTCGTCACGGACCCGGGCGGTGATGCTCATGTCAGCAAAGTTACCGGCCTGGTCGTGCTCCGTCACACTGGACCCATCTGCGGCGTCGTCGTACATTCTCGAAGTCGGCGTCGGACTGCCATCCATACAAGGACACGGCGTGATTACCAACGGTGTACTCGGGGTCCTCTGGACCGCTCTCGGACTTGGCTGCTTCTATATCGCGTTGACCTGGATCAACGGCCTGCTGGGGCATTTCCTCACGCCGATGTTCCTGCTCACGGCGTCGCGCTTTCTCAAGCCTGAGCAGCCGGAAGTCGACGCGGAGCGCGAGCCCGCCCGCTGATTTTCGCGCACGACGCCCAAGTCGAAACGGTGGGCGTGACGGGCTCGTAGGGCATGTCGAGGGGTAGCACAACCTGAACCCTTGCCGTGAAGCGTCGGACGCGAGGATGGACTCCATCGCGACGCGCTTCCAGGAGTCCCCATGGGTCTGATCGTCCTGCTGATCGTCGTCGTCGTGCTCGGCTTCTGGTTCGTGGGCGTGTACAACAGTCTGGTGTCGCTCAAGAACCAGGTGTTCAATGCCTGGAAGCAGATCGACGTGCAGCTCAAGCGCCGTCACGATCTCATTCCGAATCTGGTGGAAACCGTGAAGGGCGCCATGAACTTCGAGCGGGACACGCTCGAGGCCGTGGTTGTCGCGCGCAACAGGGCGATCGCGGTGCAGGCGCCGGCCGCCGGCGCCGCGCCATCGGCGCAGCAGGTCCAGCAGACGGCCGCCGCCGAATCGCAGCTCACCGGTGCGTTAGGCAGACTCTTCGCCGTGGTCGAGGCCTATCCCGATCTCAAGGCGACCGGCAACGTCGCGCAGCTGCAAGAGGAGCTGACCTCGACCGAGAACAAAATCGCGTTCTCGCGGCAGCTCTACAACGACACGGCCACGCAGTACAACACGAAGCAGCAGCAGTTCCCGGCCAACCTCGTCGCCGGCTTTGCGAAGGCCGTTCCCGCGGAATTGTGGGAGATCGGCGACGCCGCCGAGCGCGAGAACGTGAAGGTCGATCTCTCCATGCACCCGAAGAAGTGAGCGAGAACGGCAATCTTTTTGCCCAACAGGAAGCCAATCGCCGGCGCTCGCGACGGCTGGTGATTGGCTTCATCCTGTTTTTCGCGTGGTTAGGCTTCGGCGGCGACTTCATTTTCTACGAATACACGAAGGGCGCGGGCCCCGGCGCATACCACCACGTCGTTCCGTTCTTCGGCATCATCCTCACGATGATCGCCGCCAGCATGGCCTGGTGGGCGTGGACGACGGGACCCAAGCGCGTCCTGTGGTCCACCGGTGCGCGCGAGCTCACGGATCCCGAGACGCCGCAGGAAAAGCAGTTGGACAACGTCGTCGAAGAGATGGCCGTGGCGTCCGGGCTGCCGAAGCCCAAGATCTGGATCATCCCCGACGCCGATCCGAACGCGCTCGCCACGGGCCACGACGCCAACACCTCGAGCGTTGCGGTGACACAGGGGCTCCTCGACCTGTGCTCGCGCGACGAGCTGCAGGCCGTGGTCGCGCACGAAATGGGGCACATCAAGAACCTCGACGTGCGCTTGATGACGCAGCTGGCGGCGCTGGTGGGCGCGATCACGCTCATCGGCGACGGCGTCGGGCGGATGTTTTTCTACGGCGGCAATCCGTTAGGCGGAATGGGCGGTGGACGGCGCAGCAGCGGCGGCGATCGGGACGACCGCGGCGGCGGCAGCGGCGTGCTCATCATCGTGCTGCTCGTGCTCTGGATCGTGAGCTGGATCCTCGCGCCGATCATCATGCGCCTCATGGCGCTCGGCGTGAGCCGCGACCGCGAGTATCTGGCCGACGCCATGAGCGCGCAGTTCACGCGCAATCCCCTCTCGCTCGCCACGGCGCTGGGAAAAATCGAAGACGCGGACGCACCCACGAAGAGCATCAAGGGTGGCGCCGCGCAGATGTGCATTGCCGATCCGACTGGTCGCCACCTCAACTCGAAGGAAGGCAAAGTGGCCGAGTTGTTCGGCACGCACCCGCCGATGGCGCTGCGCATCGCCCGCCTGAAAGCCATGGGCTACCAGGCGCAGCCCGCGGCGATTCCAGGCTCTCGTTAGGCAGGTTGCGTTTGGCCGGGTGACTCGTGGTCCGGGCGTCCCCGGCCGGTCGCAGTGATCATGGCGCCGGCGGGGATCCGCACGTCGTGATGACGCCTGACGGTTTGCACCCGCGGCCGGACTCATTCCGTTCGCATCGCAATGGCCGAATCGATCGACACCTGGGGGCGTGCGAGCCGCCACCGACCCCGATCGGCCATTCTTTCGGCGGCTGATCGTGCATGCGCCGTTGGACCTCGGGTTAGGCGCGCCCCGCCCGCCCAACGATGTGAGCGCCGCGCTCAGTGGCGCAGACGGAACGTGAACGTCTGCGCCATGAGCACGCGCACCGCGTGGCCGTTCACCAACGCCGGCGAGAAACGCGCCGAGGCCAGCGCCCGCCTAACGGACTGCTCGAACAGCGCGCTCGCATTGCCGGCGAACTCGATGCTCGCCGTATCGACGCGGCCGGTGGAGTCGATCACGAATCGGGCCGAGACGGTCCCTTCGACGCCGGCATCCCGCAGGATCGAAGGATAGACCGGCGCGGGATTCCCCGACCGCGGCCCCGCCATCACATCCACCGTGCGGAACACGCCGTCGCAGTCCGGTCCGGGCTGGCGGGACTGCGCACCGGAATCACGGCCCGTACCCCAGTCCGTCGGCGCGCCCACGAGACTGTCCCACACCGCCGGCGGTGCCGGCACAGGCAACGGCCCAACGTCGATCGGCGTCGATGGCGGTAGAATCGGACCTGACGGACTGCCGCCACCGGACGCGCCACCGCCATGGCGGGTTCGGGTGGGATGGACCGGCGCCGGTGGCGGAAGTGGCAGCCGCCGAACGACGTCGACTGTGGTGCGCACCACGTGCGCCCCGGCCGTCGCATGCCACGCCAACCCGATGACGACTGCGTGGAGCACGACGCTCGCTACCATGCCTCGCGCGTGCCGCTCCCGCTTCCTCTGAGACTCCATGAGCCCCAAGCGCATCGCCCTACCCTCCGCGAACGAGTCGCTTCGAGGATAGGGCGATTGGATTACGCTGGCCGCGGCGCCGGCATTAATGATCGGCGAGCGGCAGATTACGAGATGGTGAATCCCGCATGCCTAACGCCTCATGTTCGCCTCAGGCGCCGGCCCGCGCGGCCGGCGTGAACTGCTCCTCTTCGGTGGAGCCCGAGAGCGCCGCCGTCGACGCCTGTCCGCCCGTCACCGCGAGCAGCACGCGATCGAAGTAGCCGGTGCCCGCCTCGCGCTGATGCTTCGTGGCCGTGTAGCCGTCGGCCTCGCGGGCGAATTCCTGCTCCTGGATGCGCACATACGCGGGCATTCCTTCGTCGTGGTACGCCCGCGCCAGATCGAACGTGTGATAGTTGATGAGATGCCAGCCGGCCAGCGTGATGAACTGGAACTTGTAGCCTAACGCACCCAGCTCGCGCTGGAAGGTGGCGATCGAGGTCGCGTCCAGGTTGCGCTGCCAGTTGAAGGACGGCGAGCAGTTGTAGGCGAGCATCTTGCCCGGGTGTTCGGCGTGGATGTCGTCGGCGAACGCGCGCGCCTCGTCGAGATCCGGCTTGGCGGTCTCGAACCACAGCAGGTCGGCGTACGGCGCATAGGCCAACGCGCGTGCGATGGTCGGTTCCATGCCGCTCCGCACCGCGAAGTATCCTTCCGGCGTGCGTTCGCCGGTCGTGAACTCGCGGTCGCGCTCGTCGATGTCGCTCGTGCGCAGCGTGGCGCCGAGGGAGTCGGTCCGCGCTACGAGAATCGACGGGACGTCGCAGACGTCGGACGCGAGCCGCGCCGCGTTCAGGGTGCGGATGACCTGGGCCGTGGGCACGA
>DAHUXU010000231.1 GCA_027307005.1 Gemmatimonadota bacterium | reverse complement strand
CGTACGACACGGATCGCGTCGACGCCGCGTGGATGACCTGTCCGCTCTCGGTGCGACACGACGCCGCGTCGACACCCCACTGCGCAGCCGCGGCCGTCACCAGCATCTCGCGCGCTGCCGCTCCGGCCGCACGCATCGGATCCCACGAGGTGCGCACCGATGTGCTGCCGCCCGTGCTCAGGCGGCCGTGCCGCAGCGCGATGAATGCCGCGGTCACCGGCGCCTGCTCGACGCGCACCTGCTTCCAATCGGCATCGAGCTCCTCGGCCAAAATCATGGGGAGCGCCGTCATCACGCCCTGACCCATCTCGGATTTGTCGAAGTAGACGGTGACGGTGTCGTCGGTGCCGATGACGAGCCACGCGTTGGGCGAGAGCACGGCATCATCGCGATGCCTTTCGCCTAACCTGGTAAGGCGGTCGGCCGATGGCAGGTAGAGCGCGATGAGCAGGCCCGCGCCCGCGCCGGCGCTCGAGCGCAGAAAGTCGCGGCGGTTGACGGTGCTGGCCATGTCACACCTCCTGCGACGCACGGTGGATCGCGCTGCGGATGCGATTGTACGTGCCACAGCGGCAAATGTTGCCGGACATCGCGCGATCGATGTCCGCGTCGGTCGGCTTCGGGTGCGCGGCGAGGAGCGCTGCGGCCGACATGATCTGTCCCGACTGACAGTAGCCGCACTGCGGGACGTCCTCTTCCACCCAGGCTTCCTGCAACCGGCGGCCATGCTCGTCGGCCAGGCCTTCGATGGTGGTCACCGTGCGGCCCGTGGCGCTGGCGATGGGCGTCTGGCACGAGCGGACGGCTCTGCCGTCCAGATGCACGGTGCAGGCGCCGCACTGTCCCATGCCGCAGCCGAACTTGGTGCCCGTTAGACCGATCGAGTCACGGAGGACCCAGAGGAGCGGGGTATCGGCGGCCACGTCGACGGTGTGCGACCGCCCATTGACGAGGATGGTGAACGACGGCATGGGGTTCGGGCTCCGATGCGATGTCTGTCTCTTAGTGTACGGGCGGTGTGCGGTCAACGCTACGGGCTGTGGTGGTCTGAGCGGTTGGGGTCGCTACTGAGGGGCGACGATGTCGGGCCGCGGCGCCGGTTTTCGATTACTGGGAGACACGTCGTACACGCGCGCGCCGAGCCGGCTTTCCGGGGGACGATGGCGCGCGGCCAGCACGATCACCGGAGGCTGTGACTATGCGCAGGAGTTCTTGGTTGGCGATCGGCCTTGCGGCGATGCTCGGTGGGATCGTCGCGGGCTGCTCCGAAAAGCCGACGGAGATGTCGGCGGTGTCCACGGGCAATCGGAGCGCGAGTGGGGACACGATCACCCCGCGTCTCGTTAGGCAACTGGCGAAAGGCCGTGGCATCACCCCGCTGCCGCGTCCCCCGTTCGTGCGACCCGCGCTGGTACGGCTGGGCCGCGAGCTGGCGTTCGACAAGATTTTGAGCGGCAACCACGACGTCTCGTGCATGACGTGCCACCTCCCGCGCTACGAGACCGGCGATGGGCGCAGTCTCTCGATCGGATCGGGCGGCACGGGTCTCGGGCCTGACCGCACGCAGCCGGACGGCATCATGATTCCGCGCAACGCGCCGCCGCTGTTCAATCTCTATGCGATGCGCCACCTGTTCTGGGACGGCCGCGTCGAGGTCGATGGGCACGGCCACTTCACCACGCCGGCGGGCGCACAGCTCACCAAGTCGATGACGCGCGTGTTCGAGTTCGGCGCGCTCTCGGCGCAGCCGATGTTCCCGCCCACCAGCGCGGCCGAGATGCGCGGCTCGTCGGGGAGCGAGCTGTCGGGCTTCACCGACAACGACGCAGCGCTGATCTGGGCGGCCCTGATGCGCCGGTTAGGCAAGATCCCCAAGTACCGGCGCATGTTCGAGCGCGCCTATCCGGGCACGCGCTTCGATGACATGAACTTCGCGTACGCGTCGAACGCCATCGCCGGATTCATCGTGAACGACCTGACGTTCCGCGACACGCCGTGGGACCGGTTCATGCGGGGCGACGACCGCGCGCTCACGCAGGCGCAGCTGGACGGCGCCGCGGAATTCCTCACGCTCAAGTGCTCTATCTGCCACAACGGCGCGACGTTGAGCGACGACCAATTTCACGACGTCGCAGTGCCGCAGATCGGGCCGGGCAAGGGCAACGACGTCTCCGGCCTCGATGATTTCGGCCGAATGAACGTGACGGGCGACCCGGCAGATCAGTACCGCTTCCGCACATCGCCGCTGCGCAACGTAGAGCTGACCGGTCCCTATGGCCACGACGGC
>DAHUXU010000210.1 GCA_027307005.1 Gemmatimonadota bacterium | reverse complement strand
ATCGTCGGCGCCGCGCAATCGTTGCTGCAGTATCCGGTGACCGCCATCCACGGCGTGTACTTCTATTCCGATGAATTGGTGCGCGCGTTCTCCGACGTGCGCTACACGCCGAGCCGCGACTCGATCCGGCGATTCCTGTCGCTGTTCCTTGCCCAACCGGTGATCGTGGCCGTCGTCGTGGTCGCCGTCGCGCGCGCGTGGCGCCAGGCGTACCGCGCTCGGGCGCGCGCGCTCACGCTCGCGGTGCTCATCCCCGTCATCCTTGGTGCGGCCATTTCGATACATCGGCAAGTCGACCTCTCGCGCTATTTCCTGTATTCCACCTCGTTCCTGTTCTTGTTGCTCGGCGCCGGGCTCGCCCGCCTGTCTCGAGGCGCTTGCGCATTCGCGCTCGCCTGCATCGCTGCCGCGATCTGCCTCGGCTCGTGGCGCACCTACGCCGTCGAATCGCGTGACAGCGACTATCGGTCCATCGCGCACGACCTGCTCGCCCGACAGCATCAGGCGGCCGCGGTCGTCGTGCAACCGTCGGAGATGTACGAGCCGCTCTCGTACTACCTGCACGGCCGTCTCGATCTCCCCATTCGCCGCGTTGCCCAACGCGCACCGATCGCGCCGGCGATCGCCCGCGCCGGCGACGCTCCCGTGTTTGTCGTCATCGACTACCGCTCGCCGCTCTATGGGTCGTCTCCCGATTCCCTCGCGTCCGCGTTAGGGGATTGCGTGAAGAGCGATGTGTACGATGCGGCGAGCGGAGCAGGTGTCCGCTTGGTGCTCGCCGTGCATGCGGCCAGGTGCAGCGACGTCTCGACCGACACGCCTCCCACCCGGCGGTAGAACGCTCCGGGTGACGCTCGGCGCGCTACGTGCCGCTGAACCGGAAGGTGTGAAGCTCCGAAAGTTGCGCGCCGAAATCACCATCGCCATTGCCGGAGCACGCGGCGCTCGACCCGCTATTGCCGGTCACCGAACTGCCGGTCTGTCCGCCCCGGCGCGGCGCTCCGTCGTTCTTCACGACCACGCCGATCACGTGATGCCCCGCCAGCGGTATGCTCGGATGCTGGCTCCCGCCCATGCATACCTGGTCCATGAACGCGAACAACCGGCCTGATGCAATGAGCGCGCCGGTGGAATCCGCCCGCGAGCTCGCGACGTCGAAGGACTGACCGTCCACCGACAGCTGCACGCGATACGCGCGCCCGCTCGTTAGGCCGCTGGCGCGCATGCGCCAATCGAACGTCGGACCCGAGGAGAGGAACCAGAACATCCCGGTCGGGTCGCCGGCATGTGGCGCGACCGGACTGAGCTGTGCATCCTTCTGCACCAACGGAAGGGAATCGAGTCCGACCGTTCCCGCCGGCAAGACCGCGGGTCCCGGCCGCTGGCTCGTGTACGCGGCAGGCAGCGTCATGTCGCCGCGGTCGCAATGGAGCAGGAGCGCCATGAGCACCAGCGGCAGCAACGTCGTCACCGGTCGGACGACGCGTGCGACGTCGGACCGACCCGCGTTGGCCGCCGCCGCGGGAAGCGGCTGCGGCAGCGCGGTCTCGTCTATCACCACCTGCGGCGTCGTCGCGGCCAGTTTCACCCTGCTGATGTTCATGACGTGCACCACCGAATAACCGCCGACGAGCAAATAGCCCGTGGCGAAGAGCAGCAGGAACGGCAACGCGCCCCATTCACCCACGTACAGCGCGTACAGAAACGCGGTGGCCGTGTACAGACCCAGTACCAACTCGAACAGCGTGCTGTTGGTGAACGAGCTGCGATATCGCTTGCGGCGCGCCGCCTGTGACTGGCCGGTGTTCAGGTTGTACTTCGGCGTGCGGAGAAACGGCGTGCGCTTGCCCAAAAATCCCTCGATCGCCGCCTGCGCGTTGTAGACGCTCAGTCCGATCGACGCGGCGAGGAACAGCGGGAAGCACGCCATGCGCCGGCGCCAATCGACGCGAATCTCCTTGATCGCCGCCGCGTAATAACTGAACGTCCCGCCTAACGAGATCAGGAAGTACGCCGAGATGGCCCAGGAGAGCTTCACGCGGTCCTTGTGCGCGATGAACATCACGATCGGATTGAGGATGCCCACCACCAGCAGAAACGGATACACGGAGTTGCCGAGCAAGTGCGCCGTGCCCTGCAGCTTCTGCCACAACGGGATCGCCGCCCGCCACAAGGGAAGAAACAGTTTGCGCGCCGTCTCCTGAGAGCCTTTCGTCCAACGATACTGCTGCGTCTTGAGCGCGTGCATGTCGGGTGGCAGCTCCGAGGGACACGGCAGCGCCGGCAGATATTGGATGCGCCACCCCGCCAGTTGGGCGCGATAGCTGAGGTCGAGATCTTCGGTGAGCGTGTCGTGCTGCCAGCCGCCCGCCTCGGCGATCGCCTGGC
>DAHUXU010000182.1 GCA_027307005.1 Gemmatimonadota bacterium | reverse complement strand
AGCAGCAGGCGCTCGGGATCCTCCAGCAGCTCCTTCACGCGGACGAGGAAGCTGACAGCCTCCGCGCCGTCCACGATGCGGTGATCATAGGAAAGCGCGATGTACATCATCGGGCGGATCACGACGGCGCCACCCACCGCGACCGGGCGGTCCTGGATTTTGTGCAGGCCCAGGATGCCGACCTGCGGATAGTTCAGGATCGGCGTCGATACCAGCGAGCCGAATACGCCGCCGTTAGTAATCGTGAACGTCCCGCCGGTGAGATCATCCATTGTGAGCTTGCCGTCGCGCGCGCGCGCGGCGACAGCCGACAATTGGCGGCTGAACTCGATCATCCCCATGCGATCGGCGTCTTTGATCACCGGGACGACGAGTCCCTGATCCGACGCGACGGCGATGCCGAGGTTCACGTAGTGCTTGTAGGTGATGGTGTCGCCGTCGATCTGCGCGTTCACAACCGGATAGGCCGTGAGCGCCATCGTCGCTGCGCGCGCGAAAAACGGCATGAACGTCAGCTTGACGCCGTGCTGCTTCTCGACGCGTTCCTTTAGGCGGTCGCGGACTCCCATGACCCCCGACATATCGACTTCGTTGAACGTCGTGAGGTGTGCGGTGGCATGCTGCGCCTGCACGAGATTTTCGGCGATGCGCTTGCGGCGCGTCGTCATGCGTTCGCGGGTTTCGCGGCCTTCGGCGGCGGGTGCCGGCGCCGTTGGGCGCGGCGCCGGAGCGCGCGCCGGCTCGGGCGGAGCCTCGGGAGTTGCTGCTGCGGCGCGCGGTTGTTGGGCGCGTGCGCCGTCGCCATGTGCTTCGATCACGTCGCTCTTGGTGACCATGCCGCCGCGACCGCTGCCCGACACGGCAGCCAGGTCGATTCCGGCGTCGTCGGCGACGCGACGAGCGGCCGGCGAGGCGCGTGTGGGCGCTGACGGCGGCGGCGGCGCCGGCGGCGCTACGGTTGCAGCCGGCGTCGACGATGATGCACCGACTGCGGCCGACGCTGCTCCGGCGCGCGGCGCCGACGCGGTGGCCGTCTCGTCGATCTGGCCGAGCTCGTCATCTACTTTGACGACATCGCCTTCCTGATGGAGGCGCTTGACGAGCGTGCCGGCTTTGAGCGCCGGAACTTCCACGGTGATCTTGTCGGTTTCGAGCTCGACGATGGTATCGCCGTGCGCAACCGTGTCGCCCTCGCGCTTTACCCAGCGCGCAACCGTCGCTTCGACGATCGATTCACCGAGCGGCGGCACCTTGATCGAAATCATAGCGTTGACACGTGTGGTAGAACCGAATTTGACTGCGCGTTGCTCCGCGCACGAGCGCTCGGTAGCATTCAAACTCCAAATATAACTCGACGACATCATCGTGCGAGCACTTACCATCTCGTCGCATGGGGGATTCGACCGTCTCGAGGTGCGCGAGATTCCGACACCGGAGTTGCGCACGGAGAACGACGTGCGCGTACGCATCCGCGCGGCGGCGCTCAACCGGCTCGATCTCTTCGTGCTGGGTGGTCTGCCCGGCATCACGATCACGCCGGATTGGGTCGTTGGTTCCGACGGCGCAGGGATCGTGGATGCGGTTGGCGCGGACGTGCACGATGTGGTGGTCGGCGACCGCGTGCTCATCCAGCCGGGTATCAGCGATCGTACATGCGAGTACTGCCGCGACGGCGAGCAGTCGTTGTGCGTGTCGTACAAGATTCTGGGGGAGCACGTGCCGGGCACGTGTGCGGAATATCTCGTGGTGCCGGCGCCCAACGTGCGGCGCATTGCGTCCCGCGTCCGGTGGGAGGTTGCGGCGGCGCTGCCGTTGGCGGCGCTCACGGCGTGGCGGATGATGGTGACGCGCGCCGGCGTGCACGAGGGCGACCTCGTGCTGATCTGGGGCATCGGCGGCGGCGTGGCGCTCTCGGCGCTGCAGATCGCGAAGCTGCACGGCGCGCGCGTGTGGGTCACGTCGAGCAGCGACGCGAAGCTCGAGCGGGCGCTTGCGTTAGGCGCTGACGCCGTGTTCAACCACCGCACGCAGGACGTGGCGCGGGAGGTGCGCGCGCGCACGAACAAGCGCGGCGCGGACGTCGTCGTGGACACCGTGGGCGAGGCGACCTGGACGCAGTCCCTCCTGGCGTTAGGCAAGCGCGGGCGGCTCGTCACCTGCGGCGCGACGAGCGGGCCGATGGTCGAGACCGATGTCCGCCGGCTCTTCTGGAACCAGTGGTCCATCCTCGGCTCGACGATGGGCAACGATCGCGAGCTCGACGCCATGCTGCGCGCGTTCGAGCGCGGGCATCTGTCGCCGGTGATCGACTCGGTGTTCGACCTGGAGGATGGGCGGGCGGCGTACGAGCGGCTCGCGTCGCCCGACCATATCGGCAAGATCGTGCTGCGGGTGGGCGGGGCCGATTGACATGCGGTTCCCGCTCGAAACGCGATACGCGGATTACGATTCGAAAGGACACGCCAACAACGCCGTGTACCTCACATACTTCGAGATGGCGCGACACCACGCATGGGTCGACCGGATGCACGGCGACGCGGACTTTCCGTTCATCGTGGCCGAAGCGACCGTCCGATACGTGAGCGAGGCGATGATCGGGCAAGCGCTCGACATCGAGATCGTGACGAGCGAAGTGCGAACGAAGGCGTGGGTGTGGTCGTACGTGATTCGCGCGACGGACGAGGATCGTGTCGTCGCGGAGGGGCGTACCGTGCAAGTGATGTACGATTACGAGGCACGCCGAACGGTTCCGATTCCGGATGCCGTGCGCGCGCTGCTGGTTGCGGTATGACGCGCATCGAGGAGCTGGTCGTCGTGCCGGCGACGCCGGCGCAGGCGATGCGCGCGCTCCTCACGGTCGAGCGCGCGCAGGATTGTATGGCGCCCGACGTCCATCTAGTGCCGCGCACGACGAGTCCCGTGTTAGGCGCCGGCGACCACTTCGCGCTCGAGTTGTTCGGCGGCATGCGGTTCGAGTACGTCATCGAGGCGACGAGCGACCGCGAAGTCGCGTTCACCTATGATGGCCCGTGGCGCGGGGAAGAGCGGTGGAGTTTCATCGCCGATGGTGCGGAGACGCTGGTGCGGCGATCGTACGAGGTGCATGGCGGTTCGCCGCTCGCCGCGTTTGCATGGGGCACCGTTGGGCGAGCGGTGGTGGCGATGCACATGCGGTTCGAGTTGTCGCGACTCAAGTCCGCGATACAGCGCGATCCCGGACCCCGTGGCGAAATCGAGGCGACATCGAGCCCGCTCCGGTCGGCGCCGGAGCGATCTTCCGCAGAACCGGACGGCGCGACGCGGCCATCGTTTCCGGTGGACGATGGCTGATCGGGCGCAGTACGACGCGACGGAACAGGCCGGCATCCGCGATGCGTTCGTGCGGGGCGACGCGCCTTTGTGCCCGCGCTGTCACGTGGCGATGACCCAGCGGCCGATCGGCGGCGGGTCGTTCGGCCTCGGCTATGCTCGGCGGCGGGAGTGGCTCATCTGCCCCCGGTGCCGGCGGAGCGCGATCTTCGACGTGCGGCGCGGGACGCGCAACTAACGGACGCTCCCTGGCTGTGCGGCGGCGACGTGGTAAGTTGGTGGCATGGATACCGGGGCACCGGTCGCATTTCTCGGGTTGGGCGCCATGGGCAAACCCATGGCGCACCGACTCGTCGATGCCGGCTATCTGGTCACGGCGTGGAATCGCACGCCGGGTCGCGCGGACGCGCTGATCAAGCGCGGCGCTCGTGTGGCCGACAACCCGCGGGACGCGTCGGCGGGATCGCGTGTCATCGTCGTGATGGTGTCGGACCCGGCGGCGGTGTCGGCTGTGTTAGGCGGAAGCCGCGGCGCGTTGGCCGGCGCGCGCGAGGGCAGCACGATCGTCAACGCATCGACCGTTGGGCCCGCCGATTCCGTGCGCTTCGCCGAGCAGTGCGGGAAGGCGGGCGTGCGATACGTCGAGTCGCCGGTCATGGGGAGCATCGGCCAGGCGACTTCGGGCACGTTGGTGGCTATCGTGAGCGGGGACGCCGCGGCGGTGGCGGATGTGTCGGGCATCGTGCTGGTGATGGCCAAGCAGATCATCCGCGCCGGCGCGATCGGTCAGGCAAGTGCGCTCAAACTCGTGATGAATCTGCTGGTGGGCGGCACGATCGAGCTGCTTGCCGAATCGATCGCGGCCGCCCATAAATCGGGCCTTCCACTCGATCTCTTTCGCGAGACGCTATTGAGCTCCGTGCTCGCGTCTCCATTCATGGGCTACAAGTCGCCGCTGCTGTTCGAGCGCCGGTACGATGCGCAGTTCAGCACGCGTCTCATGCTCAAGGACCTGGATCTGGTGTTGACGAGTGCGGCGGAGCACGGGCTTGCCCTGCCGGCGACGGCGGTGATCCGGGAGCAGTTCGCGCGCGCGGTCGAGGCCGGGTTAGGCGACGACGATGCTGCCGCGGTGCGCGAGGTCATGGATGGCGATGGCGGCCGACAGCGGACACGACGCTAGCTCCCCTGGAATCGCGGCTGAGCCTGCTTCGTAAGCCGCGCACCTGCAAGAGCTTAGATTGTCGGTCGCCCGTTGTCCGCGGCCTCCGCGCGGATTAGATTTCAGGCCATGACCTTCCCGCAATCGTTCTCCTCTGCCGTACCCGCATGACCGCCCCGAACAACCGCGAACGCATCGTTTCCCGGCTCATCGACGAAGAAATCAAAGAGTCGTTCATCAACTATTCGATGAGCGTGATCGTCTCGCGCGCGCTGCCGGATGTGCGCGACGGACTCAAGCCGGTGCACCGGCGGGTGTTGTACGCGATGAACGAGCTGGGGCTCGTGCCGGGGCGGCCGTACAAGAAATCGGCGACGGTCGTCGGCGATGTGTTAGGCAAATACCATCCGCACGGCGACGTGAGCGTCTACGATGCGCTCGTGCGCATGGTGCAGGACTTCTCCCTGCGCTATCCGCTGGTGGACGGCCAGGGGAATTTCGGCTCCGTGGACGGCGACAGCGCGGCCGCCTACCGGTACACCGAAGCGCGTCTCATGCCGCTGGCGACCGACCTCCTGTCGGACATCGACAAGAACACGGTCGAGTTCGCGCCTAACTTCGACGACCGGCTGCAGGAGCCGAAGGTCCTGCCGGCCGGATTCCCCAACTTGTTGGTGAACGGGTCGTCGGGCATCGCCGTGGGCATGGCGACGAACATCCCGCCGCACAATCTGCGGGAAGTCGTGAACGCGGTGGTGCATCTGATCGACAACCCGGACGCGACGCCCGGCGATGTGCGCAAGCTGATCAAGGGCCCCGATTTTCCGACGGGCGGCTACATCTACGGGCGCCAGGGCATCCGGGATTATCAGGACACGGGTCGCGGCCGGATCGTGATGCGGGCGCGCGCGGTGATCGAGGAGAAGGAGTCGTCGAACAAGTCGCAAATCGTCGTCACGGAAATTCCGTATCAGGTCAACAAGTCGAAGCTGGTCGAGCAGATCGCGGCGCTGCACAGCGAGAAGAAGGTCGAGGGCTTGTCCGACCTGCGCGACGAGTCCGACCGCGACGGCATGCGCGTCGTGATCGAGCTCAAGCGCGATGCCATTCCGCGCGTGGTGCTCAACCAGCTGTACAAGCACTCGCAGATGCAGGCCACCTTCGGCGTCATCAACCTGGCGCTCGTGCCGGATGCGCACACCGGCCAGCTCGTGCCGAAGGTGATGCCGCTCAAGGAGCTGCTCGAGCACTACATCACGCACCGCCACGAGGTCATCGTTAGGCGGACGCAGTACGATCTCGACAAAGCGCTCGAGCGGGAGCACATCCTCGAAGGGCTCAAGATCGCCGTCGACAACATCGACGAGGTGATCAAGCTCATTCGCAAGGCGGAGGACACGCCCCAGGCCAGCGGCCAACTGCAGCGGCGGTTCAAGCTCTCGGAAAAGCAGGCGGACGCGATCCTCAACATGCGGCTCGCCAAGCTCACCGGGCTCGAGCGCGAGAAGCTCGAGGAAGAGCTGACCGAAGTGCGCGCGCAGATCAAGGAGTTGCGCGGTATTCTGGCGTCGCGCGATCGCCGCATGAAGATCCTCAAGGACGAGCTGCAACAGATCGCCGCGAAATTCGGCGACGAACGGCGCACCGAGATCACGAGCGACGAAGGCGAGTTCACGATCGAAGACCTGATCGCCGAAGAGGACATGGTGGTCACGGTGTCGCACTCCGGCTACATCAAGCGCACGTCGGTGTCGACGTACAAGAAGCAGCGGCGCGGCGGACGCGGGAACAACGGGCAGGCGCTCAAAGACGAAGACTTCATCGAGCATCTCTTCATCGCGTCGACGCACGATTACATCCTGTTCTTCACCGACGACGGGCGCTGCTACTGGCTCAAGGTGCACGAGATCCCGCAGGCGGGCCGCGCGGCCAAGGGCAAGGCCGTCGTCAACCTGATCAACGTCTCGGCCGATACGAAGATCTCGGCCATGGTGCCCGTGCGCGAGTTCAGCGACTCGCAGTATCTGCTGTTCGCGACGCGGCAGGGGACGGTGAAGAAGACGGCGCTCTCGCAGTACGCGAACCCGCGGACCACGGGCATCAAGGCGATCAAGATCGAGCCCGACGATCAGTTGATCGACGTGCAGGTGACGAGCGGCAACAACGACATCGTGCTCGCGACGCAGCACGGCTTGTCGATCCGGTTCCACGAGCAGGATGTGCGCGAGATGGGCCGTGACACGACGGGTGTGAAGGGCGTCGAATTGCGAGAGGGCGACATCGTGAAGGGGATGGTGGTGATCAAGCGCGAGGCGACGCTGCTCGTCGTCACCGAGAAGGGCATGGGCAAGTGCTCGCCCATCGACGAATACCGCGTGCAGAAGCGCGGCGGCAAAGGGATCATCACGCTCAATCGCACCGACAAGACGGGCGACGTGGTTGCGCTCAAGGAAGTGCTGCCGGACGATGAATTGATGCTGATCACCAAGCACGGTGTGGTGATTCGGATGCCGGTGAAGGGGATTCGCGTGAGCGGCCGCAACACGCAGGGTGTGAAGCTCGTAAACCTCGACGAGGGTGATCGGGTGTGCGACGTGGCGCGTGTGGTGATCGAGGATGACGAGCAAGGCGGCGGCGATGCAGGCGACGAGCCGGTGACGCTCGTGCCGGAGGAAGAGCAGTAGCAGCACGCACCGCACAGGCGGCTCGTTCGTGCCTCCGGCGGGACCGGGTCTCTCAGAGCAGAGTGCCATCATGACGTCGACGGCGCCGTCCACCAGCACGCGTCTCGTTACTCTCGCCGACATCCGCGCCGCGGCGGGCGTGCTGCGTGGCGTGGCGGTGCGAACGCCGTTGTTGCCGGCCGACGATCTGGCGCTGACGATCGGACTCGGAGCGGGCGAGCTGTACGTGAAGCCCGAGATGCTGCAGCGCGGCGGCGCGTTCAAGTTCCGCGGAGCGTACACGTTCCTGTCGCGCCTTACGGAAGAGCAGCGCGCGCGGGGTGTCGTGGCGCCGTCATCGGGGAATCACGCCCAGGCGGTTGCGTTGGCGGCGCGGCTGTTCGGCGTGCCGGCCACGGTGGTGATGCCGACCACCGTCACGGCGGCGAAGCGCGCCGGCGCCCAACGGTTAGGCGCCCGGATCGAGCTCGCCGGCACGACGACGGCGCACCGCATGGCGCGCGCGGCGGAACTGGTGGTGGCGGAGGGGATGACGCTGGTGCCGCCCTACGACAACCACGTCATCATCGCGGGCCAGGGCACGACCGGCCTCGAAATCGCCGAAGACGTGCCTAACGTCGAGACGGTGCTCGTGCCGGTGGGCGGCGGCGGCTTGAGTGCGGGCGTCGCGACGGCAATCAAGGCGCTGGCGCCGCGTGCGCGCGTGATCGGCGTCGAGCCCCGCGGCGCTCCGAAGCTCACGCGGGCCCGCGAGCATGGCGCGCCCGTGCGTCTCGCGAACACGTCGGGCCTCGCGGACGGCCTGCTGGCGGTCGAGATCGGCTCGATTCCATTCGCCCACCATCAGGCGTTCATCGACGATGTGGTGCTCGTCGACGACGCGGCCATGCGCGATGCGGTGCGCTACCTGCTCGACCGTCTCAAGATCGTGGCGGAGCCGAGCGGTGCGATCACGGTTGCGGCGCTGCAGGCGGGACTCGTGGAGGCGCGCGGCGTGACGGTGGCCATCCTGAGCGGGGGCAACATCGAGTGGTCGGGGCTCCGCGAGCTACTGGCGGATGGATAGGCCGCGGATTCTGATCGCCGACGAGGACGACGTCCTCGCGCGCACCATCTCGTGGCTGCTCAAAGAGCAGGGATTCGACGTCACCGTTACGTTAGGCGGTGAGCGCCTCCTCGAGGCGCTGGCGGAGCACGAACCCGACCTTCTGATGTTCGACGTCATGATGCGCGGGGTGGATGGCTACGATCTCCTGCACCGCATCAATGCCGATCCGCGGTGGCGGGACATGCCGGTGCTGGTGGTCTCGGCGCTGCCGACCGACGAGGCCACCGCGCGGCTGCTGAGCCTCGGCGCGACGGACTTCGTGAGCAAGCCATTCCACGTGCGCGAGCTGCTCGCGCGCATCCGCATGCAGCTGCGCGTGCGCCAGGAGCTGCTGCACGCGCGGTCGGCGCTGCGGTCGACCGAAGTCGAGCTGGATCGCGTCCGCACCGAAGCCGAGAACCGCCGCAAGATCGTCGACATTCTGCACGAGGTGACCGGCGACTTCTCGTCCGAGGAGCTGTACCACATTCTCGTTCGGCGCGTCGCGCGGGCGTTGGACATCTCGCATTGCTCGCTCGTGTTGGCGCGGCCGGGCGACCAGGTGGGCGTCGTGGCGGCGGCGTACGAGGCGCCCGGGCTGGCGCACCTCGAGATCCGTCTCGAGCGGTATCCGGAAATCCGCGCGGCGCTCGAGACCGGCGAGCCCGTGCTCATCGAAGACGTGGATGCGAGCGCATTGTACAACGACGTGCGTCTCGACTGGGCCGCGGCCGGCACGCTCGTGCCGTATCGCTCGGTGGTCGCGTTGCCGTTTCGTCTGGATGGCGAGCAGGCGGGCGTGATCTTTCTGCGCACCTTGTTGGACGAAGCGCCGCTCGCGACATCCGATGTCGAATTCGCCGACACCGGGGTGCGCGCGGCGGTGGCGGCGATCCGCCGCGCGCAGATGATCGAGTCCACCCGCGCCGACAAGGCGCGCTTCGAGGTGTTGGCGCTCACCGACCCGCTCACGCAAACGCACAATCGGCGCGCGCTCATGGAGCGCCTGACGTCGGAGCTCGAGCGCGCGCGCCGGTACGCGTTGCATCTCTCGGTGCTGATGGTGGACCTCGATCACTTCGAGGCGATCAACGAGTCGTACGGCCACGTGGTGGGCGACGAGGTGCTGCGCGGTGTGTCCCGCGTGCTGCAGCGCGAGGCGCGCGCGGTAGACGTCGTGGCGCGGTTCGGCGGCGAGGAATTCGTGGTCGTGCTGCCGGAGACCGGCGAAGACGGCGCCGTTGCGTTAGCCGAGCGCATTCGCGCGCGCGTCGAAGAAACGCCGCCCGTGACTGGGGGAGAGTACGGTTGGTTGCGCGTGACCGTGAGCATCGGTGTGGCGACGGTGCCGTCGCCGCGGGTGAACTCGCCGGAAGAATTGATCGCCGTGGCCGACGAGGCGTTGTATCGCGCCAAGGCGCAGGGGCGCAACCGGGTGTGCTCGTGACACAGGGCACGTACTGTCCGACGTGCGGCGCGACCTATCCCGAGGAGGCGCGCTTCTGCACACGCGACGGGACGCGCCTCGAAAGCGTGTCGATTCCGGCGCCGCCGGCGCCGCCGGCTCGGCCGGCCGAGGCGCCGGGGCGGGCGCCGTCGCACGCGCGGGTCTTCGAGCCGGTGCATCCGGATGAGGCGCGGGCGGCGCGTCACAGCAGGCGATCGCGATCGTCGTCGGCAGCGAGCGCAGTGCCGGCGACGGACGTTCGCGAGCCGGCGGCGGAGCTGGCGCAGCTCGTTGGGCAGACGTTGGACGGACGGTATCGGATCGAGGAGAAGGTGGGCGAGGGCGGGATGTCGTTCGTGTATCGGGCGACGGACACGAAGACCGGCGATAAGCTGGCGATCAAGATGTTGTCGCCCGCGTTGAGCCGGGACGACAACGCGATGGCGCGCCTCAGGCGGGAGGCCGAGCTGGGCGGCAAGCTGGCGCACCCCAACGTCTGCCACATCATTCGGTTAGGCGAAGTACCGGGCGGCATGGTGTACGTCATGATGCCGTTCATGGACGGCGAGCTGCTGTGCGACCGCGCGATCCGCGAAGGACAGCTTGCGTTAGGCGTCGTGTCCCAGTTCGTGTCGGAGATCGCCGCGGGGCTGCACGTGGCCCACGAGCTCGGCATCGTGCACCGGGATTTGAAGCCGGAGAACGTGATGCTGTGCCCGCGGCCCGATGGCACGACGCGGGCGGTGGTGATGGACTTCGGGCTGGCGAAGGAACGACGCGTGGGCGCCGAAGTGCGCAAGCTGACGGCGACGGGGATCGTGTTGGGCACGCCGGAGTTCATGAGCCCCGAACAATTGCGCGGCAAGGCCCTCGATGCGCGGAGCGACATCTACTCGCTCGGCCTCATGACGTACGAGCTGCTCACGGGGCAGCTGCCCTTCTCGGGCAAGACGCAGCAGGACATGATGATCGCGCGGCTCAAGGGCGATCCCACACCGCTGCGGGTGATGCGTCCCGAGCTCGGCTTTTCGGCGGCGGTGGAGAAGGTGCTGCTGCGGAGTCTGGCCCGGGATCCGGGAGACCGGTACGCGACGGCGCCGCTGTTCGCTTCGGCATTCGCGTCGGCCGCCCGAGAGCGCTGACCATCCGGGGTGCGCGCATTGCCGCCGGCTGCATGGTCGCGCGGCATGAAAACGGCTGATTGGTTCGACGGGGACGGGCGCCGCGCTGCCTCGAGCGTTGGCGGACGCGGGCGTCCGCCTCTAACTTCATCATATGCAACGTTTTGCAGCTTTCGATCCGCCGGAGTACACGGCGTGGACGCGCGTCGACGAGGACGTCGACGCGTATCGCGAGACCATTGCGCGGGATGCGTCGCGCGCGGCGGTGGTGGCTGCGCTGAATGAAGAGAGCCGGCTCTCGCTCTATCGCGGACTGGTGCGCAACCGGTTGACGGATGTCGCGCTCAAGCGGATGGTGCGGCAGGGCGTGATTTCCAAGGCGTGGTTAGGCACTGGCGAGGAGGCGTCGACCATTGGTCCCGTGCACGCGCTCAGGCGCGGCGCCGATGCCGGGCGCGCCGCGCAACGCGACGTGGCCGCCCCGATGATCCGGAATGGCGGCGCGTGTCTGGAGTTAGGCATGTCAGTGGCCGACACGCTGCGCGCGTACATGGGCACGATGGACGGACCGTCGCACGGGCGCGATGGGCACTACGGCGATCTGTCGAAGGGCGTGCTGGCGCCGATCAGCCACGTGGGCGACATCGTGCCGGTGGTGACGGGCATCGCGCTGTCGTTCCGGCTGCGCGGGCAGGACGCGGTGGCGATGACGTGGATCGGCGACGGCAGCACCAAGGCCGGTGTCGCGCACGAAGGGCTCAACTTCGCGGCGGTGCAGGGCGCGCCGGCGGTGTTCATCATCCAGAACAACCAGGTGGCGTTAGGCACGCGGCTCGAGCAGCACCATGCCGCGGCGGGCCGCGGAAACTTCGCCGACTGGCCCAAGGCGTACGGGATGTGGGGCGGCGTGTTCGACGGCAACAACGTGCTCGATGCGTACGCGGCGGCGGTGTTGGCTGTGACACGATGCCGGAACGGCGAGGGGCCGGCGCTGCTCGTGGCGGAAACGTTCCGGATGGGCGGTCACGCGACCCACGATGAGGCGGAGGCCCGGCACACGTTCCCGCCTTCGCTGTTTTCATCGTGGGGGAGGCGCGATCCGGTCGCGCTCTACGAGGAGTACTTGTGCGATTCGGGTGTCTCGCGCGCCCGTCTCGCCGAGCTCGCGGCCGACGCGGCGGCAGAAGTGGAGCGCGGCGAGGCGGACGCATTGGAGAGCCGGGCGCAGCGCATGCCGGCGGGGTCGAGCGCCATCGACGGCGTGTACGCGACGGGCGGGTCCTAACGGAAGGTCGGTGCGGGAGGCAGCATGTGGTGGTGGCGGTGCATCGTTGGCATCGTGTTTGCGGCGGTCACGGCGTGTTCGACGCAGGATCGCGCGGCGTCGCCGACGTCGCCCGTCGACAGCACGAGCACGGCGCTCGCGGGCCAGCTGACGGTCCCGACGGGATTCCAGGTCAGCTACTTCGCACGCGACCTGCCCGGCGTGCGATTCATGGCGCTCGGCGCCGATGGCGCCGTGTACGCGAGCGAGCCGGCCGCCGGGAACGTGGTGCGCGTGTGGGACGTGAATGGCGATGGTGTCGCGGACAGCGTGGCGACCGCGGTGAGCGATCTCGACCGTCCGCACGGCCTCGCGTTCCACGGCGGATACCTCTACATCGCCAACAGCGGCACCATCGTTCGGGTTCGGTTAGGCGCTGACGGCCGCGCGGTCGGCGCGCCGGAGATGCTGACGCGGATTTCGGGCGGCGACGGGCATTGGACGCGAACGATCGTCTTCGGACCGGACAGCATGATGTACGTCTCGATCGGCTCGACGTGCAATCTCTGCGTCGAAACGGACTCCGAGCGCGCATCGGTGATGCGTTTCGATGCCGATGGCAACCACGGACAGCGATTCGCGTTCGGCCTTCGCAACGCGGTGGGAATGGCGGTGAATCCGGTAACCAACGACATCTGGGTGTCGCAGCACGAGCGGGACAATCTGCCGCCGGACCATCAGAATCTGCCGCCGGAGGAGATCAACATCCTGCATTCGGGCGGCGACTACGGATGGCCGTA
>DAHUXU010000166.1 GCA_027307005.1 Gemmatimonadota bacterium | reverse complement strand
CGCGCATGCCCGACGAGGAACTGCTGCCGTACGTCGCACGCCTGCTCGCGAACGGATCCGTGGTCGGCTGGTTCTCCGGACGCATGGAATTCGGCCCCCGTGCGCTAGGCGCGCGCTCGATCCTGGGTGATGCGCGCAGCCAGACGATGCAATCGGTGATGAATCTCAAGATCAAGTTCCGGGAGTCGTTCCGGCCGTTCGCCCCATCGTGCCTGCGCGAAGACGTGGCCGAGTGGTTCGACCTCGACGCCGATTCGCCGTACATGCTGCTCGTGGCCAACGTGCGGCCGGACAAGTGCACGGTGATGACCGACGAACAGCGTCGCCTCTTCGGCATCGACAAGCTCAACGTGCCCCGCAGCGCGATCCCCGCGGTGACGCACATCGACTACTCGGCGCGCATCCAGACTGTCGACGCCGTCGATCATCCGCGGTACCACCGGCTGTTGCAGGAATTCAAGTGCCTAACCGATGTCGGCGTTCTGATCAATACCAGCTTCAACGTGCGCGGCGAACCGATCGTAGAAAGTCCCGCCGATGCCTATACATGCTTTCAGCGGACCGGGATCGATGCGCTGGTCCTGGAGGATTGCGTGTTGCTCAAGCGTGACCAGCCGGCATGCGAGGACTCGGGCGATTGGCGCTCGCAGTTCACCCTGGACTGACTATGGAATCGCTCTGGCCGAAGAGTCCAACGCGAAAGCAGCTGCGCGAGTTCGGCATCGCCGTCGGCGGCGCGCTGGTGGTGGTGGGCGGCATCGTGCTCTGGCGGCATCCCGCGTGGCATGCGCAGTGGTACGCCTGGATCGCTGGAGCAGCGCTCATGCTGTTCGGCGCCGTTGCGCCGCCGGTGCTCGCGCCACTGTACAAGCCGTGGATGGCGTTCGCCACCGGCCTTGGCATCGTGATGACGTCGCTGCTGCTGTCCGTGCTCTATCTCCTGGTGCTTCCGCTGTTCGGCCTGTTCGCTCGCCTAACCGGCAAGGACACGCTCGAGCGCGCCTGGGCGCCGGGAACCCAGCGCACGTATTGGAAGCCGCACGAGCGCATCGACGTGCCCGACCGGCACCTGCGGCCGTTCTGATAGCAGGTCGTTCCAAATGAGCTGTGGAGGTTCGTGATGTCGAGAACGAGAATGCTAGGCGACCTGTGGTTGTTCCTGCGCGTGCGCAAGAAGTGGTGGCTCATGCCGCTCGTGATCATGCTCGTGCTGTTGAGCATCCTCATGGTGCTCGCGCACGGCAGCGCGCTATCGCCGTTCATCTACAGGCTGTTCTGAGCCTTTCCGCATGCGGCTAACGCGCTGGCTCGTCTCGGCGCTGCAATACGCCGGTCTCGCCTCCCTCGGCCTCGTTCTGGCCCTCGCAGGCGGCGAGCTGATGCTGCGCGTGTACAACCCCTTCGAGTCGCGCGTGAAGGGATACGCGATCGAGCTGCCGGTCAATCAGCGATACGTCATCAAGAATTTCGACGACGACAAGCTCGACTCGACCATCATTCACACGACGAATTCGCTCGGCTTTCGAGGTCCGGAGCCGCCGCCGACGCCATCGTCAGTCCTCACTGTCATGACGATTGGCGGCAGCACGACCGAGTGCTTCTATCTCTCCGACGGCCACACCTGGACCGACGTCCTCGGCCGCGACCTGGGGCGGACGTTTCGCCCGGTGTGGGTGGAGAACGCGGGGCTCGATGGACAGTCGACGTTCGGTCACCTCGTGTTGCTCGACAGCATCGTGCACATGCGCGCAAAGCCGAAGGTGGCGATCTTTCTCATTGGCGTCAACGACATCGGCCACGACGCGCCGACCGCCGAGGACACCACACTGTACCGGCGGTACAGCGTACGGCGGTTCGCCCGCCGCCTCGCGGAGCACAGCGAGCTGCTTGCGTTAGGCGTCAATGCGTACCGGTCCATCGAAGCACGGCGCAGCGGCCTCGTGCAAGGGCTAGGATGGAGCGTGAAGAACCTGCAAGTGGATCTGCATCGCTCCGAGCATGAGCCGATGCGCTCAGCGGAGCGTACGATGCTGCTCGCCGAGAACCGCGCGCGCTACATCCCTGCGTACGAAGCGCGCGTTCGCGAGCTGGTGCAACGGTCGCGCGCCAACGGCATCGAACCCATTCTCGTGACACAACCGCTCTTGATCGGCCCGATCACCGATGACGTCACCGGCGTCGATCTCGCCACCGTGCGGTGGGGCAAAGGGAACGGCGCCGAGATGTGGGACGTGATGGAGCTCTACAACGATGTCGTTCGGCGGGTCGGCGAAGAAGACAGGGTTTTCGTGGTGGATCTGGCGCGCCAGATGCCGAAAAGCTCCCGCTACTTCTATGACTACGTCCATTATACGAACGCGGGCGCCGAGCGCGTCGGCGACATCATTTACGGCGACATCTGCGCGTTCTTGAGTGCGCAGTATCCGATGTATCGCACGTCTGCGTGCACCGCGTTGCGGTCAAGCGCGGTGGCCGAAGTGAAGTGAGGCGACCGCCGGTCGCGCTCGCACGCATCGCGAAGAAAAGCTCCCAAGAAGTGTGTACCCTACGTCCATGTTCGAACAGCACTAGCGTGACGTTGCGCGTGCGCACGCGGGCGAAGCCCATAGGGGCCGACGGCACCGAGGCGCCGCCGGGAAGTGCGCCTCAGGGTGACACTAAAAGTGAGGTAAGTATGGGTACGTCCGAGAAGGGCGCCGCCAAGGCGCAGCCTAACGGTGTAGCATCCGACCCTATCGTTTCCCGCGGCACCGCCCCAGACATAGGGCCACTGGCGAAGTAGCTTCGTCATCGGTGTGGCATGGCGACAAAGGGAAGCATTGGTTCAGGACGGCCAAGGGCAAGCTGACCTTCCTTGAAAAGGTGATGGCGCAATGGGCCTTCCTCGACCGTGGGCAGCGGCCTAAGTGCGGCACGCGGACATCGGTCCGGGCTACCGTACCCGGTCTATGCGGCGTAGGAGCCGCGATTCTAGTTGCCGTTTTGACATCGCGGCCGCGCCGATCGGCTGGCCGAGAACCGACCCACAATCCAAACACCGCATGCGCCGGACGGCGCGACCGCGCACGGTGCCTAACACGACGGCGCGATGACGATGGAGACAGGTACCCACAGCGGTACCCACACTTCCGCCGTTTCTCGCCGCGCCGTGCCGCGTTACGCCGCGTCTCACGCGCCTAACCCTCTGGTTCGGGGCTGGGGTCCGAACTCATGATGCCGGTTCGCGGGTTCGGGCCAGCAAGGGAAGGGAAGGTGTGGGTTGGGGTGTGGGTTCAGGCGGTAGCAGCCGGCATCGATGCCGTGAAGTCCGGGCAGATCGCGCGGGCCGCACGGCCTGCCCCTGACGTTAGCATCTGTCTTCGGAGAGCGGCCAGCGATCGTCGGCGCCTAACCCGCGCCGATTTCGGTTGAACTCCGCGAGAAGTTCATGTCAAGCCGTCTCGTGCCGCCGCGTTAGGCACGGCGTACGGACGGCGCCACGCGACGGGCGGGCGCGAGCGACTCGACAACGGTTCTACACCGCCTGGACTTGGCGGTCGGCGTCGACCTCGGGGGGCGATGCGTATTCGATGACGGAGGCGCGCCGGGAGGCCCGCTCGTAGTACCCTGACGCCTGAGGTAGCGCGCCCAAGGACTAGCGTTCCAACCTTTTGGCGATCGAACGTCACTCACCAATAACCCAAACGGTGAAGGGCGTTCTATGCGTGCATGGATTGTCGTGTCGCTACTGGTCCCCGCCGCTCTCGCAGCCCAACAGGATGCGGCACCGCCAACACCTCCCACGCGTCTGTCGCGCGCAGATGAGATTCGGTACGCGAAGAGCGCTGCGCCGGCCGACGTATCAAAGAATGCCAAAGTGTGGGTGCTCGAGAACGGTCACTACGTGGTGGCGGACCAGGGCACGTCGGGTGTCGCGTGCATGGTGGGCCGGAGCACCGCGACAGCGTTCGAGCCGCAATGTGGTGATGCCGAGGCGGACGCAACGGTGTTGTCCATCAATCGCTTTCGCGTCGAGCAGCGCCTCGCCGGCAGGACGCAGGCGGAGATCAATGCGGAGGTCGATAGCGGCATGGCGTCGGGCCGGTTCCGGTCGCCCAAGCACCCGGCGCTGGTGTACATGGAATCGTCGGCGCAAGTTCTGACCAATGCGAAAGGGACGGCCCCTTCCCGATTCGTGCCGCACGTGATGATTTACTATCCGTTCATGAAGAACAGCGCGATGGGCATCGTCGCGTCGAGGAGCATGGATATTCCGGGCGTCGTGCAGGAGGACACGCCACTGTCCGCGCTGATCGTGGTCACGCGCGATTGGGTGAATCCGAACCAGATGCCGTGACGGACGACCTCGCGCTCGTCCAGCGGTTTCTGCGGGCGCGCCGCGACGACGCATTTCGCGCGCTCTACCGGGCGCACACGCCGGCGCTCTATGGGCTGGCCCTGCGCCTAACGGGCGGTGATCAGACCGAAGCGGAGGATCTGGTGCAGGAGAGCTGGGTCCGGGCCGTGCGCGGATTGTCGTCGTTCCGCGCGCGGTCGGCGCTGCGCTCATGGCTCTGTGGCGTGCTCATGAACGTTCGGCGGGAGCGCATCCGAGTCGATTGGCGTGCGGTGGAGGGGGTGGACGTCGAGGCGGCCACGGACACCAGTGACCCCGATGACGCGCTCGATCTCGAGCGCGCGATCGGCGCCCTGCCCGAGGGCGCTCGCGACGTGTTTGTCCTGCACGAGGTCTATGGCTACACGCACGGCGAGATTGCCGACATGCTGGGCATCGTGGAGGGCACGTCGAAGAGCCAGCTCACCCGTGCCCGGACCCTGCTCCGGAATGCGCTGCCATGAGGGATCTGCCACGGGAACAACAGCCAAGCCGGGCGCTGGAAGAGCGCGTCGTGTCCACGCTGGTCGCGGCAGGGCTCGTTAGGCGCCGCCGCGCATGGCCGGTCTGGGCGGCGACCGCCGCCGCTGCGTTAGTCGTGGCGATCGGCGTGTGGGTCGCGCGCCCCGCGCGTCCGGCGGCACCGCGCAACACCTATGTCCTGCTGCTCCACGAAGACTCGGCGTATCGCCCGCCGCTCGAGGGACAAGGTGCCGAGCGACTCGCGGAGATGAGGCGGTGGGCGGACAGTCTCGACGCGCTGGGTACGCTCGAGCGCGCCGGCCGGCTCGTTGGGCCGGGCCCGATCGACGGCCTGTTCATGGTCCGGGCCGCGGACGATTCCGCTGCGGCGCGCATCGCGGCGACGTGCCCGTACCACAAGTGGGGCGGACGCGTCGAGGTGAAGCGATTCGAGGATTGAGTGCGCCGCGCCGCGCGCAGTCGGGCAGAGGCGGTGGCTGCT
>DAHUXU010000398.1 GCA_027307005.1 Gemmatimonadota bacterium | reverse complement strand
CGTGGACGCCGCGCGCGCCCTCGCCCCGCGCGACTGGGCATCGCTCGGCGCGGACGATGGGTTCTGGGTGGTGCGGCCGCGCGATCCGGCGCGCGGGGCATGGTGCGCCGACATCCTGCTGCGCGGCGGGGCGTTCGCGCTCGTGGTGCTCGACGGCGCGCCGCCGCTCTCGCCGCCGGTGGCCACGCGGCTCCTCCGGTTGGCGCACGACACGAATACCGCGCTGGTGGTGACCGGTGTGGGCGATGCCGCGCCGGGCTCGCGGCTCGCCGGCGCGCTCCGGCTTCGCCTCGCGCGCACGCGACAACGACGGCGACACGCGATTGCCATCACGATCGAGAAAGGAGGACGTCGAACAACCGTGGAGGTCGAGTATGTCGTCAGTGTGGCGCGTCGCGTGTGTACGCATCCCGAGGTTCCCGATCGCCGCGGCGTGGAGCGCCCGCGCAGCGGACGCCGAATGCCTAACGCCGTCGAGCCGGCGGCGCGCCCCGTCCTCGCCCGCTCCCGGCGCGCCGCCGAGCCGCCCGAGTTCGCCGAGCAGCTCGTGGGCGCCGGTGTGGGATGAGCAGCCCATCGCCCTAGTGGATGGACCGCGCCTGCGGGCCGTGTCGTCGGCGGCGTCTCGCGCGCGCGTGCGGCCCGGCATGACGGTGCCCGAAGCGCGGGCGGTGTGCGCGGGGCTGACGGTCCTCCAGTGGTATGATGATACGATCACTGGCGAGACCACCGCCGTCACCGCGGCGCTCCTCGCTGCCAGCCCCCAGGTGACGCCGGTTGCCGGCGAGCCGGGCCTGTGGTGGGGGGGCGCGACGGGCTTCGATGCGTTCGGCGGCGAGCGCGCGCTCGCCCGCGCGCTCGCGAGTCTCGCCGGGCGCTGGCACCCCAAGGCGCGCGTGGCCATCGCCGGCTCGTGCGTCGCCGCGCGCGCCGCCACCTGGGCCGTGGGCGCCACGACCGGCCCCGTGCGCATTCCGTTAGGCGGCGACGCCCGCTACCTGGCCCGCGCCCCGCTCGCCCTCATCCCCATGGATGACGAGATGCGCGAGACCCTCGCCGCGCTGGGCATGCGCGACGCCGGCGCGCTCGCCGCCCTCGAACCGGACGACGTCGAACGCCGCTGGGGCGACGTCGGACTCGCCGCCTGGCGCCTCGCGCGCGGCGAAGACGATCGCCGCCCCGTCCTCCCCCGCCCAGCCGCGCCGCGCACCGTGGATGCCGAGCTTGCCGCGTCCACGCCGACCATGGAACCTGTGTTGTTCCTCGTCCGCGCGGCGTTGGACTCGCTCGCGGCGGCGCTCGTGGCCGATGGACGCGCCGCCGCCGTCGTCGCGATCACGCTCACGCTCGACGACGCGCGGAGTGCCATGCCCCAGGCCGGCGCGCGGGCCCACACGGTGACGCGCGAAACCCGCATCCCGCGCCCAACGGCCCGCGCCGCCCACCTGTTCGACCACTGCCGCGCGCTGCTCGAACGATGGCCGCTCACCGCGCCCGCCTGCGGCGTCCGCGTGTCGATCACCGCCACGGCGCCGCTCACCGGCGAGCAGGGCGACCTGCTCGCCAGCGAATGGCGCGACCCGTCCGCCATCGACGCCGCGCTCGCGCGGCTGCGCGCTGAGTTAGGCACAGACGGCGTGGTCCAACCCGTCGCGCGCGACGCGCACGCGCCGGAACGCGCCGGCGCCTGGGTCTCGGGCGGCCCCGACCACGCTGACGGCGCCGGCGCGCCCGATGCCCCGAACGCCGATGGCGACCGCAGCGCCCTGCGCCTGCTCGAGACGCCGGAGCCGGCCCAAGTCGCCTGCGACGGCGACGCGCCGCGCGCCGTGCGCTGGCGCGGACGCCGCATCGCGCTCGCGCACGTGACCGGCCCCGAGCGCTTGTCGGGCGACTGGTGGCGCGACGACCGGTACCGCCGCACGTACTGGCAGGGCGAAGGCGACGGCATGGAGCTCGTGTTGTTCCGCGAACGCGACGCATGGTTCGTGCAGGGCTGGTATGACTGAGCAGCACGCCGCGCCCAGGCCCAACGCTGAATACGTCGAGCTCCATTGCCACTCCGCGTATTCCCTGCTCGACGGCGCCTCGCACCCCGATGCGCTCGTGGCCCGCGCACACCGCCTGGGCTTCTCCGCGCTGGCCCTCACCGACCACGACGAGTTAGGCGGGGCCGTCGCCTTCGCCCAGGCCGCCGACAATGCCGGCATCGGCGGCATCATCGGCGCCGAAATCACCGTGAGGCACGAGGCGCCGCCCGACGCCGATGACTCCCACCTCGTGCTCCTCGCCGCGACGCGCGAGGGGTACGCCAACCTGTCCACGATCATCACCCGCGCGCGCATGGAAAGCGGCCGCGGCCAGCCCGGCGTGTCGCTCGACGTCGTGGCCCGACACGCCGCCGGTCTCTTCGCGCTCACGGGATGCCCGCGTGGATGGGTGCCGCGCCGCATCGCACGCGGCGACCCCGACGGAGCGTGCGAGGCCGCGGCCGTGCTGCTCGACATCTTCGCCGGCCAGGTCGCCATCGAATGCTGGGACCACGGTCTCGACGACGAACGGCGCCTCGTCCCGCAGCTCATGGCGATCGCGCGCGCCCTCGACATCCCATGGGTAGTGACCAACGACGTGCACTACGCCGAGCCCCGCGGGCGGATCGTGCACGACGTGCTCGTCTCGCTCCGCCACCAGCGCACGCTCGACACGATGGGCACGCGCCTCCGGCCTAACGGCGAATGGTACTTGAAGAGCGCGCGGCAGATGGCGCGCCGCTGGCAGCAGCACCCCGAGGGGCTGCGCGCCACGCGCGACATCGCCGAGCGCTGTGCGTTCCGGATGGACGAGCTCGAGCCCACCCTGCCGAAATTTCCGCTCCCCCCGGGCGTCACCGCCGATGAGTACCTGGCCCGGTTAGTCGACGCCGGGGCGGCGGAACGCATCCCCGGATTCCGGGACGCGGCGGCCTATCGGGCCCAGATCGCCCACGAGCTCGACATCATCCGCAAGCTCGGCATGGCCGGCTACTTTCTGATCGTCTGGGACATCGTGCGCTTCTCGCGGCGCGAAGGCATCCTCTGCCAGGGCCGCGGCTCCGCCGCCAACTCGGTCGTCTGCTTCTGCCTCGGCATTACCGCCGTCGATCCGGTCAAGTTAGGCCTGCTCTTCGAGCGCTTCCTGAGCGAAGACCGCGAAGGCGCCCCCGACATCGACATCGACTTCGCCCACCGCGACCGCGAGCGCGTGCTGCAGTACGTGTACGACCGCTACGGCCGCGAACACGCCGCCATGGTGTGCGAGCAGATCACCTACCGCACGAAGTCCGCGATCCGCGATGCCGCGCGCGTGTTGGGCTTTTCCGTCGAGCAGGCCGATGCGCTGTCCCTCCACAGCGACCGGTTCCAGGACGAGGACCACTCCACGCCTGACGCGCCCGCGCGTTCCCCGTTCCCCATGCCCGACACCGACGCCGCCGCTGCGTCCCTCGATGCCGCCGACCGGCGCGTCCGCGCGCTCCCCGCGATCGTCCGCGGCCTGCGCCGCATTCCGCGCCACCGCTCCATCCACGTCGGCGGCTTCGTCCTAACGGAAGAGCCGCTCTCGCACGTCGTGCCCATCGAGCCCGCCGCCATGGATGCCCGCACCGTCATCCAATGGGAAAAGGACGACGTCGAAATCATGGGCCTCGTCAAGATCGATCTCCTGGGACTGGGCATGCTCACGCTCATCCAGGACTGCCTGCGCTACATCCGCGACACGCGCGGCCACACCGTCGACCTCGCCCGACTCGACTACACCGACCAGGCCGTGTACGACGACCTCTGCCGCGCCGACACGATCGGCGTCTTCCAGGTCGAAAGCCGCGCGCAGATGAACACGCTGCCACGGCTCAAGCCGCGATGCTTCTATGACCTCGTCGTCGAAGTCGCGATCATCAGGCCGGGGCCCATCCAGGGCGAGATGGTGCACCCGTACCTCCGGCGCCGCGCCAACGAGGAAGCCGTCACCTACCCGCACCCGTCGGTCGCGCCGATCCTCGAGCGCACGTTAGGCGTCCCGCGGTTTCAGGAGCAGGGCATGCAGGTGGCGATCGCCGCCGCCGGCTTCACGCCCGGCGAAGCCGATGCCTTACGACGCGCGATGGGACACAAACGGAGCCACGAGCGCATGGCCGCGATCTGCGAGCGGCTCATCGAGGGCATGAAGCGCAACGGGATTCCCGAAGAGACCGCGCGCCGGATTTACAAGCAGATCAACGCCTTCGCCGACTACGGCTTCCCCGAATCGCACGCCGCGAGCTTCGCGTTGCTCGTGTACGCGAGCGCGTACCTCAAGCACTACTACGCACCCGAGTTCACGGCGGCGATCCTCAATGCCCAACCGATGGGCTTCTACTCGCCCGGCACGATCATCGAAGATGCGCGCCGCCACGGCGTGCCCATTCGCCCCGTCGATGCCGCGCGCTCGGCCTTCGATTGCACGCTGGAGCGCGACCCGGCGACGCCCACGGCGTCCCCCGCCGTGCGGCTCGGCTTCCGACTCATCAAGGGATTGGGATCCCGGTCGCGGGACCTGCTGGACGCCGCGCTGCGCAACGGCGGCCCGTTCCAGTCCATCGCCGACTTCGTTAGGCGATCGGGGCTGGACCGCCGCGCGCTCCGCGCGGTGGCCGAGTCGGGTGCGTTGGACGGCTTCGTGCCCGACGAACCGGACGCCCGCCGGCGACGCGCCGCGATCTGGCGGATGCTCGAGACGCTCCGCGGCGAAGCCGGCGCGCTGGCGCCCAACCGCCCCAAGCTCGACGTGCCGGCGAGCGTGCCGGCCATGTCGACGCTCGAGCTCACCGCCGCCGACTACCGCCTCACCGGCGTGTCGTTCCACGGCCACCCGCTCAAGCACCTGCGGCCGATCCTCACGCCTAACGGAGTGCGCACGGCGCGCGAGGTCCTCGCGCTCCCCGATGGCGCACGCAACGTGGCGATGGCGGGCCTCGTGATCTGCCGGCAGCGCCCGGGCACCGCCAAGGGGTTCGTCTTCCTCACGCTCGAGGACGAGACCGGTCTGCTGAACGTGGTGGTGACGCCGAAGCAGTTCGAACGGCAGGCGCTGCTCATCACGACGGCGCCGCTCCTGCTCGTGCGCGGCGCGCTGCAGGTGGAGCAGCGCGTGGTCAATCTGCGCGGCGAGGTGTTTCGCGCCCTGCGCTTCGACGTCGGCGCCGAGGGCATGCGCCCGCACGACTTCCGTTAGGCACACGGCCGGCAGCCGCGCCGGCCGGAACGCTCAGTACCGCCGGCGCCGATGGCTCGTCCGCTGCCGCACCAGAAACAACCCCAGGAGCAGCGAGCCTAACCCGATCAACGCGTACGCCGGCATCATCGTCGCCGTCTTGGGCGGCACCAGACCTTCCTGCATTGCCTCATCCGCCGTCAGCCGCGGCGGGCGCCCGGCCGCGTAGCGCCGCATGTGCGGCGACGCCGGCCCCGAACCCGCCGGACGCGCCTCCGGGCCGCCCGCCGCCGGAGCGGTCGAGTCGCTGTTCGCGACTTCGCCGGTCGCCGTCGCCACAACCGGCGCAACACCCACAGGATCCGCCGTGAACGGATCGACGCGCGGCTGGAGCGAGGCCTCGTGCGTGTGCTTGATATGGAGCACTGCCGCCACCAACCCCGCGAACAGACCGCCGCCGAACGCGCCGGCCACGGAACCATTCTCGTTCGACGCGGGGAACTTGCACTCGCAGACCTGTGCGCGCGCCGTGACCGCGAGCGTACTGCTCACGATGAGCGCCAGCGAAGCCGCCGCAACGGTTTTTCGAAGCTGCATTGTGAACTCGGAGAAGAACGGACTGCGGGGAAACCAGCCGGCTGTCCCGCCGCGACGCGTGGCAGGAACTGCTCGTCGCGGAAACCACCCACTTCCAAGGACCCCGACACCGGCATCGGAAATCGAGCTAACCGCCGGCGCGCCGAACCACTGCTAAGGAAATGCCAAACGAGGAAAAAAACAAGACGCGAGGGCAAAAAAACGTTACAGGGCTCGCGACAGGCTGAAACACCCCCTCATCCACTTTCCGCGCCGCCGGATACCTTAGGGAAGTGCACGCGACGCCGAGCTCCGATGCCGGCCTGGTGACCGCACCGGCGAGCGCCGCCCAAAGCGGGAGGAAGTCATGAGAGCACTTCGTGTTGCCGGCGCGCTCGCGGCGCTCATCGCAGTGCCCGCCGCAACGCCGCTCGCGCAATCCAGCCCAACCTACGTCGCGTCGTCGCCCCGCGCCGACTCGTCCGGCGCGACGCCTGCGACGCCGCCGCGCGACTCGTTGGGCAGCGCCGGCGTCCGCGGCGACCGCGCCGATTCCCTCGCAATGATGCGCGACGCCTACAGCCGCGTGTCGCAGCGCACCGACGATACGACGGCATACGAGAACGTCGTTGGCGCAATACGGGTGCAGGCGGTGGGCGACGGCGCCGGGTACATCGTGCTGGACGACGGGACGCGCTGGAAGGTGGCGCTGAGCGACCGCCCGCGCGTCGAACAATGGAAGGCAGGCGACTACGTGATCGTGCAGTTCGCGCCCATCGCCGAAAGGCCGGACTATCGCTACCGGCTCGTCAACGGCCGCGACGAGTCCGACGTGCTGGTCGCATTTCGCGGGGTCGACCAACCGGCCGACTACCGGAAGCCGGCGGGCGCGCGCCTCACGCGGCGCGCCCGACGCGGAACGACAAGGGCCAGCGCACGTCCAGCTGTGCGTGCGCCTCGGGCCAGACGGGCGCGATCGCCTGCGCCACATCGAGCACCGGATCGCGCCCTTCTCGCTCCTGAAGCACGCGCGTCGCGGACCAGGTGCGCAGATAGCCGATCACCTGGTCGCGCGTCAAGGACGCGACGATCGACATGGCCGGCGCGGCAATCTCGGCGAACGGAAACGACACGTCTCGGTAGCCGTGGTCGACGAGCATGCGCTCGGGCGCCCACGCATGGCGCAGCGTCTCGAAGTAGTAGTGGTCGATGACCCGGTCGATGGCCGGCGCGATGCGGATGAGCGAATAGCACCACGCCGCCACGATGCCGCCCGGCCGGAGCACCCGCTGCACCTCCGCGAAAAATCGCGGAATGTCGAACCAGTGGAGCGCCTGGGCGACCGTCACCACGTCCACCGAACCCGACGCCAGCGCGGCCGCCTCGGCCGTCATGCGCAGATAGTGAACGTTAGGCAACCGTTGGGCGTGGGCGAGCTGCGGCGCGCTGGCGTCGGTGGCCAGGACCCAGTCGACGCGCGAGGCGAGTCCGGTCGCCGCCTGGCCGTTCCCCGTCGCGCAGTCCCACGCCCTCACCGCGCCCGGCGCGAGACTCGCCAGCCAGGTGAACAGCGCATCCGGGTACCTGGGCCGGAAGCTGGCGTACGCGGCGGCCTGCCGCGAGAACCGATCCGCGAACGCGCTCACGCCCTGCGTTAGGCGCTGCGGGCCGCCGGGCGAGGCGCCCTGTTCTTTTTGCGCGACCGCGGCGCGAGGATGGTGCCCCGGCATTTCGGCGATCCGCACCGGCACGGATAGAGCTTCTCGTCATCGTCGCCCGCGTCGTCCTCGCGCTCGTACTGGTAGTCGTACACCAGCTCTTCGCCGGGCTGGATGGTGCGCAGCGCCTCGATGTAGATGTGGGCGCCATCGATCACGGCTTCGCAGTTGGGATCGCACGAATGGTTGATGAAGCGCGCGTCGTTCCCGTTCACGGCAGCATCGATGCACGTCTTGCGATCGAGCGTGAACAGGAACGTGTGGTGGCGCTTCATGTGCTCGTCGTCGTAGCGGCGATCCGCTTCCTCGTGCGACACGCGCTCGCCCGTGTACTCGATGATGCGCGTGCCTTTGCGGATCTTGCGGCGGGCGAACGCGCCGCGGCCCTGGATGGTCGAGCGCCGAACCTCGAAATACGGATTGCGCGATGGGCTGGGCATGAATGGAACGACTGGGGAGCAGCGGCTCAGAGCGACCGGTCGGGCGTCACCCGTACGCGCGGCAGCTCGTTGCCTAACGATTCATCCGGCGTGAAGTCTTCGCCCGGATTGACGAAACGGTCGACCTCCAACCCGTATTGCTTGTCGTAGAGTTGGCGGTAGCGGCCGTGCGCGGCGAGCAGCTGGTCCTGCGTGTCGCGCTCGACGATGCGGCCTTCCTCGAGCACGAGGATCTGATCCGCGCTGGCGATCGTCGAGAGGCGGTGCGCGATCACGAACGTCGTCCGGCCGCGGCGCAGCCGGCGGAGGCCGTCGCGGATCAGCGCCTCGCTCTCGCTGTCGAGGCTCGATGTCGCTTCGTCGAGAATCAGGATGCGCGGATCGGCCAGAATCGCGCGCGCGATCGCGACGCGCTGGCGCTCGCCACCCGACAACCGCACGCCCCGCTCGCCCACCACTGTATCGTAGCCGTCGGTGAACCGGCTAATGAACTCGTCGCAGTGCGCGGCGCGTGCGGCGGCCGCGATCTCCTCCGTCGACGCACCGGGCTTGGAGAAGCCGATGTTCTCGGCGATCGTGCCGTCGAACAGAAAATTGTCCTGCAACACCACGCCGAGGTGCGAGCGGTATTCGCCTAACCGCAAGTCCGCCAGGTCGCGTCCGTCGATCAGAATGCGCCCCGATTGCGGGTGGTTGAACGCCATGATGAGACTGATCAGCGTGCTCTTCCCGGCGCCGCTCGAGCCCACGAGCGCGGTGGTCGATCCCGCCGGCGCGTGGAACGAGATGTCGCGCAGCACCGGGACGTTCTCGGCGTACGAGAAGCTCACATCCTCGAACCGCACATCGCCTTCCACGTCGGGCACGCGGCCGCGCTCGGCGTCGTGCTCATCTTCGGTGGCCATCATGCGGATCTCGCGGATGCGGTCGAGTCCCGCGAACGCTTCGCTGATCTGTGTGCCGATCGACGCGATCTGAACCAACGGAGCGGCGACCAGACCGATGAACAGTACGTACGTCACGAAATCGCCGAGCGTCATCGTGCCGGCGATAATCGCGTGGCCGCCCACGACGATCATCAGGACGCCGACGGCGCCGACGATGAGCGTGGTGAACGCGGTGAGCGCCGACACGCCGGTGATCGTGCGCGCAATGTTGCGCAGCAGCTTGTGCACGCCGCGCGCGAAGACGAGCTGTTCGCGGCGCTCGGCGATGTACGTCTTGACCACGCGGATGCCGCTCAAGGACTGGCTGAGGCGGCCGGTGACGTCGGCGGTGATCACGCTGCGCTCGCGGAAGATCGGGCGCAGCCTCGTGAACGCCAGCGCCATGCCTCCGCCGAACGTGATCAGGATGAGCAGCGTGATGGTGGTGAGCGACCAGTTGAGCCAGAAGAGCACGCCTAACGCAAGCACCGCGGTCACCAGGCCGCCGCTCAGCTGCACGAGGCCGGTGCCCACGAGATTGCGGATGCCCTCGGCGTCGTTCAGGATGCGGGAGATGAGAATGCCCGTCTGCGTTCCGTCGAAGTACGAGACCGGCAGCCGCAGCACGTGCTGGTTGACTCGCTTGCGCATCTCGGCGATCGCGCGCTGCGCCGCCACGCTCATCACCTGCGACAGCGCGAAGGTGGTGCCGGCCTGCACCAGCGTCGCGACGACCACGACTAACGCGATCGGCGTCAGCAGGTTGACCTGGTGTTTGCCGATCACGCGGTCGATGAGCAGCTTGGGACTCGCCGGCAGCACCAGACCCGCGATGCGATTGATCAACATCAACCCCAGACCCAGCGACACCTGGCTGCGATTCCGCCAGATCAGCTCGCGCGCCTCGGCCCAGGCGTTGTTCATGTTGACCTTCTTTTTTCCCGATGGCGCCCGCGACGCACCGGGCGCGGCCCGGCGCTGCTCGTGCGCGATACGCGTGGCTGGGGTTGTCATCATTCCCGCAATATAGACGTCGCCGTGGGCGGCGGTCGCACCGCGCCGTGCTACTTCGCGGCGAGCAGCTTGGCGATCCGATCCGTTTGATTCGCGAAGATGTCGCGCGCCGTCGCGCTGTCCGACACGAACCATTCGACGTTCCGGAACGCGCGCGCTGAAATCTCTTTGCGATAGCGGTCGAGATACGGCTTCACCTTCGCAAACATCAACAGGCCTTCACCGCTCGTCTCAGCGAGAAAATCGGAGTGCATGATGCCGTGGCGCGCCATGCCGTACACCATCTCCCAGTACGTCGTCGTCTGGCGATATGCCGCATTGAGCGGGTGATCGGATTTCGTAACGGCGGCGAGATCCTCGTACGACTTGGGCAGAAACTCCCGCATCTGTTGTCGCGAGACGCGCATGGTGGGCTCGCGACGCAGCTCGTACAAGCGGAGGACCAACTCGGCATCGTGATGATCGGGAAAGTCTTTGGGCATAGAGAAAAATCTGATGGCGCGGGTCGCGGGACGGCCGGCAGCCACAACGAGCGGCCGGCGAGGACGTAATCAATCTATTCGAGACTGCACCAGCGCGGCGCGCGCCGCGGAGTGGTCACCTTGACGCGGCTGAGCTCGCTGGAACCAACCGCCTGCCGCGAGTGAATATTCCTCTGCAGGGAATGGGTCTTGCCCGTTCCCCCAAGTCATGGTAGCTAGACCATGAACGCACTCCCTTCGTGGGCATCCGGGATGGACCAGACGACGTGGATTCTTGTCGGATGCGCCATTCTGGCGCTTGTTGTCGCCGCGATCATCGTGCGGCGAAAGCGCGCAGCGCATCGCATCGAGGCGTTGCCTCCGCTCGTGTTCGAGGTGCACGACCGGCGCGAGCCGCGGCTCAAACCTGCCATGTTCGGAACGCGTGCCGGGGCGCGTGCGTACCCGGCGGGGTATCAGCCGCCGGAACCGGTGCGCACCTATGAGCCGCCGCGGGCGGAGCCTTGGGCGTATGCGCCGGCCGACGGGCGCACGGTCGAGATGCCGGGCGGCGGCGGCGTGCCTAACGGATATCTACCCGGTCGCCTCGAGATCACGGGCGGCCCGCATCGCGGCGAGGCCATTCGGTTCCCGCGCGTCGATGGCGCAAACGCAGCCGACTACACGCTCGGCCGCGGCGAAGGTCCGCCGCGCACGCACATCCGTCTGCCGATCACCACGGTGAGCCGGCAGCAGGCGCGCCTGCGCTACGAGGGCGGGCGCTGGAAGATCATCAACCTGTCGCAGACCAATCCGACCGCGGTGAACGGCCAGGTGCTGCACACGCCCGAAGGCGTGCGCTGGCTGCAGGACGGCGACACGGTGGAAATGGGAGAACTGGTGCTCTTGTTCCGCTCGAGCTGATCGTTAGGCGAACGCTCAGACGCGCTCGCGGCGATCCCCGGGGGCGAAATGCTTCACCAGCCACGCCAGCGCGAGCACGGGCAGCGCGACGAAGAGCAGCAGCTTGACCATCAGCGCGCCCATCTGCAGCACGGCGCCCAGCACGGCGAACACGACGCCCAACACGGCTGCCGCTGCGAGGAGCAGCAGCAGAATCGGCAACCCGAGCACGGCCAACACCACGAGCACCGGGACGGCGAGCACAGCCAGAATGACGACAGCCGGCAGCCCGATGACGCCGAGAATGATGGCCGCCGGCACGAGCAGCGCGAGCCCGAGTACAGTACCCAACAACGCCTTCAACACGCCAATCATGATTCCGCGCTCCGTGCGCGTGTTCGAGACATCCATCTGTACGTGCGTGGCGGTCGAATGTTTCATGGGCTGCCGGTCGTCGCCGGATCCGCGGCGAGTGCGCGGCTCACGGCGTCGAGCGACGCGCGATCGTCAACGTCGAGCGGCATCTCGGCGTCGACATCGAGCAGCGTCACTCGCTCGGGCGATCGCGTGATGATGTCGCGCGCGCCGTGATCGCCGCCGACGGCGCGCAACTCGTGAAACACCGACGCTGCGAACAGCACGGGATTTCCTCTCACGCCGCGATAGAGCGGCGCGACGATCGGCATGCGCCGTTCGTGCCAGACGTCGACGAGCTTGTCGATCACGGCTGTGGACACGGTCGGCTGATCGCCGAGCACGATGATGGCGCCGGTGACGGCAGCCGGAAGCGCAGCGATGCCGGCCTCGAGAGACGCGCCGAGTCCGCGCGCGAAGTTCGGATTGTGCGCGATGCGAACGTGCAGGTTCGACAGTGCGCTCTTCACCGCATCGCGTTCGTAGCCGGTGACGACGACGACGTGGTCGACGCGCGACGCCAGGACGCGCTCGACGGTCCACCGGACGACCGGTTTGCCGGCTGCCGGCGCGACGAGCTTCTGCGCGCCGCGGCCGTCGGCGAAGCGGCGCGAGGCGCCGGCGGCGAGCACCACGCCCGCGATCATGCGTTAGGCAGCGGGGAGCCGGCGGCGGCGCGCAGCGGTGTGCCGGGCCGTCCGGTGCGGACGGCGATGGCTTCGGAGAGCGCCGCCAGGGCGATCTCGGCCGCGCTGCGGGCGCCGATGTCGAGGCCGACGGGGACGTGGACGCGGGCGAGGGACGCCGCATCGAACCCGTCGGCGGCAAGGAACTCGAGGATCGCGCGGCCGCGGCGGCGGCTGCCCAACAGGCCGATGTACGCCGGTTGCTGCGCCAGCACCACGCGCAGGGCGGGCAGCTCGAACTTGTAGTCGTGCGCCACGAGGATCACGATCGTCGACGCATCGTAGAAGAGCTGCTCCGCGATCTCGCCTAACGCGCCGATTCTGATGTCATCGGCATCGGGGAACCGGTCGCGCGTGGCGTACCGCTCGCGGGCATCGGCGAGGATGACGTTCCAGCCCAGGCCTTTCGCGAAGCGGGCGAGCGGGATCGCCACCTGTCCGGCGCCGAACAGCACCAGCGTGGTCGCGGGCCCGTGCAGCTCGAAGAAGCACCGGACGCGGCGGCCGCCGGCCTCGATCTCCGCCGCGCGCGAGGCGCCGTGCACGATCACGTCCAGCGCCTGCTGCGCCGCGACGCGGTC
>DAHUXU010000139.1 GCA_027307005.1 Gemmatimonadota bacterium | reverse complement strand
CGCACCCGTGGGTGTTCACGCCGCGCGCCGACGTCGCGGTGATGGTGAGCGGCAACGCCATGGCGCATGTGTATCTCGACCCTGCCAAGCGCGAGCGGCGCTGGTGGCCTGCGCTGCGCGATCGTTGGGCATCGCTCGCCGATGCGTTGCTCGAGCGAGAGTCGATCGATCTGCTCGTCTTGCCGCACTCGCCGCAGCGTTGCGAGATTCGCGCGCGAAATCGCGGCGCGGCGTTCATCGAGCGCCACCGGAATCGTTTGGCCTATCGCCCGTTGAGCGGAGATCCGCTGGGGCTCGGAGAACTGCCGCCGCTCGATGCCATCGAAGCCCACGAGGCAACGTTGGCCGGCGCCTACCCGGATGCGTTGGTGCAGATCGCATCGCTGGCCGCCGCACCCCGTTCCGGTGACATGATCGTGTCCGCGTCGCGCGGCTGGGATCTGCGAGCCCGCTACGAGCCGATCCCGCACGTGAGCACGCACGGCGCACTGCTGCGCGAACACATGCTGGTCCCGCTGCTCACGAACCGCCCGTTAGGCAGCCCGCCTCGTCGGACCGCGGACGTGATGCCTTCCGCCCTGTGTGCGCTGGGCCTTGCCGCGCCCGGCGCGCTCGACGGACGAAGTGTCGTATGAGGTCACGTGGGACGTCGATGCGGCCGGCGAAGCAGCGGCGGCACCGACAACAGCGCCCACGCCACCTCGAGTAAAATGAATCCCCAGCGACGATCGAGAATCGCGATCCACGCCAGCAGCGCCGAGCCGACGAAGTTGAGGAGGTTGAACCAGCGATCCTCGCGCTGGAGCATTCCGCGCTGCAGCGCGGCATACCCGATCAGGACCAGGACGGCCCCGCTCAGCGACACGACTTGATACCCCAGTTGAGAGAGCACGGGCTCCTCGTGAAATTGAACGTGAGTTGTCGACACCACTCGCCGCGCCGGAGACACACCTGACCACAAACGATAGTCGATCCACTCGCCGTTCGTGGTCTCGTCTCGCGATCACACTGACAGCGCGCGCGATCGTGCGGCCGCCGCTCGCGATCGACCTCCTGCGCGTCGCGTGGCGCTTCAGGCGTCGCGACTGGTATCGCCGTCCGCCGTTTCTCCCGCTGCCGGCGCGCGACTACGTGCGGTGGCGCATGTACACGGCGTACGGAGATTACGACGCCATTCCGCCCGCGGAGGATGTCATCCGATACGCGCGCTGGGTCGGGACGCCGCCGTGACCGCGCCCCGCGCGCCGCGCCTCGAGCACCGCATCAAGGCGCAGGCCTACGGACTGGGGTTCGACCTCGCCGGCATTGCTCCGTTAGGCATCGCGGAATCCGCCGGCGCGTTCGACGAGTGGATCGCGAACGGCTACGCCGGCGACATGGCCTACCTCGAGCGGCGCGCCGACGTGCGACGCGACTCGCGGCGGCCCGTCCCCGGCGCAACCTGCGCCGTGGTCGTGGGACTTGACTATGGCGGCCGCGAACCGTCCGGTCCCGTCGCGCGTTACGCGCGCGGCGACGACTACCACGACGTGATGCTCGACAAGCTCCGGGCGCTCCACACGTGGATCGAATCGGACCTCGGACGCGACATCCCGGGAAAGGCCTACGTCGACACGGGGCCTGTCCTCGAGCGCGACCTCGCGCGCCGCGCCGGACTCGGCTGGTTAGGCAAGAACACGATGCTGCTCAATCCCCGGATCGGGTCGTACTTCTTCATCGGCTCGCTCCTGCTCGACCTCGACCTGGCGCCGGACGCGCCGTTTGCGACGGATCATTGCGGCAGCTGCACCCGCTGCCTGGACGCCTGCCCAACGCAGGCCTTCACCGCACCACACGTGCTCGACTCGCGGCGTTGCATCTCGTACCTCACGATCGAGCATCGCGGCGAGATCCCGGGCGAGCTGCGCCCGCTCGTCGGTGACTTGCTGTACGGCTGCGACATCTGCCAGGAAGTGTGTCCCTGGAACACCAAGTTCGCGCGAGCCCTTGCCGACGACTCGCCATTCGCGGCCCGGCCCGCAATCGCCGGCAAAGAGGCGGCGACTCTCGCGCGGCAGATTCTCGCGATGGATGACTCCGGCTTTCGCGATACGTTCCGCGGATCGCCCATGAAACGCGCCAAGCGCGCCGGCCTGGAGCGCAACGCACGCGTCGTCCTCGAGAACAGAACTCGCCCGCGGTCGACAGGCCCGCGTTGATCGTTGCCTGGCGATCAGCGCCAAAAGCGGTAGCTTATCGCGAGCGAGGCCACCCACCATGCCGCAAGCCCGGAAAGCACCGCGTCCCCCCGAAGGCAACACCGCCGGACTGGCACATCGCCAGTCCGCGCTGTTGCGTCTCAGCGCGGCCATCGCGTCCGCGCAAACCGAGCCGGACGTCTGCCGAGCGGTGGTCGATGGCCTGCACGATGAAGCCATCGGGTACGACTTCATTGGCGTGTTTCTCCTCGATGCCGCCTCCAGCGAGCGTGTGTTAGGCGCATCGGTCGGCTGGGACGACATTCCGCCCGGCATGCGGCTGCCCGCCGATCACGGACTGAGCGCGCGTCCCCTCCGCGACGGCAAGGTGCAGTACACGCCGGATGTCACGCTCGAGCCGGAATACGTGCCCGGACTCGGCAGCGGCTCCGAAATCGACGTCCCGCTTCGCGCCGGCGACGATGTGCTCGGCGTGCTGGTCGTCGAGAGCCGCGAGCCCGACGCGTGCGGGCCCGCCGATCGCGAAATCCTCACCGCCGCGGCGCAGCACGCGGGCATTGCGCTCGCGCGCCTCCGCCTCGTCGAGGAGCAGCGACGTCTCGTCGCCGCCGAGCGACGCCGCGCCGACGAGCGCCAGGCGCTGCTCGACACGATCACCGATCTCTCCGGCAGCCTCGAGTTGTCTCGTCTGCTCGATGCCGTGCTCACGCGCGCCGTGAGGCTGCTCGGCGCCGCCGGCGGCGAGCTCGCGACGTACGACGATCGAACCGGGGAGCTCGTGATCGCGGCGAATCACAACATGGTCGAAGATTCGCGCGGAACGCACCTCAAGGTGAACGAGGGCGCGATGGGGCTCGTCGTGAAGACCGGCGAGCAGATGATGATTCCCGACTATCAAACCTGGTCCGGACGTTCGCCGCAGTACGCGCGCATCGACGCGCGCGCGGTCGTCGTCTCGCCGCTGCTCATGGGACGTCGCGCCGTCGGCGCGATCAACGTGTGGCACGAAGATCCGTCGCGCACGTTCACCGAGGCCGATTGCCGCTTGCTCTCGTTGTTCGGCCAGCAGGCCGCGATCGCGCTCGAGAACGCCCGCTTGTTCGCCGCCGCCCAACGGGAGCGCGAGTACTTCGAAGTGCTGGTGCGCAACTGTCCGGTCGCCATCGTCGTCCTCGACGTCAATCACCACGTGCTCTCGTGCAATCCGGCGTTCGAGCAGATGTACGGCTATGCCCAACGGGAGGTCGTCGGCGCAAACCTCGATGATCTCATCACGACGGCGGAGACGCGCAGCCAGGCGGTGTCGTACACGGTGCAAGCGGCGCAGTCGCGCACCGTGCAGGGCATCGGCCAGCGGCGACGGAAAGACGGCACCATGGTGGATGTCGAAGTGCTCGCCGTTCCGGTGATCGTCGACGGCGTTCGCACGGGCATGATGGGATTGTATCACGACGTGAGCGAGCTGCTCGCCGCGCGTCAGGTGGCCGAGGCGGCGAACACGGCGAAGAGTCAGTTCCTCGCCAACATGAGCCACGAGTTGCGCACGCCGCTCAACGCGATCATCGGCTACAGCGAAATGCTGGAAGAGGACGCGACCGACCGTGGACACCCGGACTACGTGCCCGACCTGCAGAAAATCCGCGCTGCCGGCCGCCACTTGCTCGCCTTGATCAACGACGTGCTGGACTTGTCGAAAATCGAGGCGGGCAAACTGGAGCTCTACCTCGAGACGTTCGATCTGGCCACTGCCATCAAGGACGTGGCAACGACGGTCGAGCCGTTGGTCGCGCGCCGGGGCAACACGTTGACCGTCCAGTGCGCATCCAACCTCGGCGCCATCCGATCGGATCTGACGCGCGTGCGCCAAGTGCTGCTCAATCTGCTCTCGAACGCATCCAAGTTCACGGAGCACGGCCGCATCTCGTTGGCCGCCGAGCGTCGCGGTGACGCCGTGATCTTGCGCGTGAGCGACACCGGCATCGGGATGACGCCTGAGCAGATGGGGAAGCTGTTCGAACCATTCTCCCAAGCCGACACGTCGACGAGCCGCAAGTACGGCGGCACAGGACTCGGCCTCGCGATCACACGACGCTTCTGCGAGCTCATGGGCGGCGATGTGAGCGTCGAGAGCGACACGGGACGCGGCTCGACGTTCACCGTGCGGCTGCCCGTCGACGCATCGGCGCCGTTAGGCGAACCTGCTGCGCCCGCCGCCGCCGCGCCGACGGTGGCCGCGCCCGAAGCGCGCGGCACGGCGGTGCTGATCATCGACGACGACCCGGCCGCACGCGCCATCACGCGCCGCGTGCTCGTCCGCGATGGGTACCAGGTGATCGAAGCGGCCGACGGCGAAACGGGGCTGCGGCTGGCGCGTGAACGCCGCCCCGCGCTCATCATGCTCGACGTGCTCATGCCGGGCATGGATGGATGGGCGGTGCTCGCCGCGCTCAAGGCGGACCCCGACATCGCCGCCATTCCCGTGATTCTCCAAACGATCGTCGAAGACCGCAACATGGGCTTCGCGTTAGGCGCCGCCGAATACCTCACCAAGCCGATCGAGCGCAAGCGGCTCGCGGCGCTCGTGCGGCGCCACGTGCCGAACAAGTCCGCCGGTCCGATTCTCGTCGTCGAGGATGACGAGCACACGCGCACGTTGTACGCGCGGACCCTCGAGAAAGCGGGATGGTCCGTGATGCAGGCCGAGAACGGACGCGTCGCATTGGATCGCATCGCCGCATCGCGCCCGGCGCTCGTGCTCCTCGACCTCATGATGCCCGAAATGGACGGATTCGAGTTCCTCGATGCACTGCATCAGGATCCATCGAGCCGCGCGATTCCCGTCGTCGTCATCACCGCCCGCACGCTCTCGGCCGAGGATCGCAATCGCTTGAACGGCGGCGTCGAGCGCGTGCTGCAGAAGCGCGCGTTGCAAACCGAAGCGCTCCTCGCCGAAGTTCGCCAGGTGGCCGGCACCGTGCCTCAACCCGCGAGATAGCGCATGCCGACCATTCTCCTCGTCGAGGACAACGAGATGAACCGCGACATGCTGTCGCGGCGGTTGAAGCGCAAAGGATACGACGTGGCGATCGCCGTCGACGGGCTCGAAGGCGTCCGCATGGCGCTCTCGGGCAGCCACGATCTCATTCTCATGGACATGAGCCTCCCCGAGCTGGATGGATGGGAGGCGACGCGCCGCGTGCGCGAGGCCGAGGCCGATGGCCGCCACGTGCCCATCATCGGCCTCACGGCGCACGCCATGTCGGGCGACCGCGAGAAAGCGCTGGCCGCCGGCTGCGACGACTACGACACCAAGCCGGTCGAGCTCGATCGTCTGTTAGGCAAGATCCAAGCGCTGCTCGCGAGACCCGTGTGAGCGGACTCACCACGCAGGAGTCGGTGGCCGAGCTGCGGCACGAGCTGCGCACGCCGCTCAACTTGATCATCGGCTACTGCGAGATGCTGGTCGAAGACGCCACGGACCCGGCGCGCCGCGACGCGCTCGAGCGCACGCTGAGGGCCGGCCGCGACATCCTCGCGCGCATCAACGCCGCGGTCCCGCCGTCGCGCGGCGAAATCACGGACGAAGAGTTTGCGTCGTTGCGGCGCGCCTTGCGCGAGCCGCAGGAGCGCATCGCCGCTGCCACGGGCGAGCTGCTCGCATCCCTCGGCAGCGCCGATGCGGATCCACAGTTCGAGCGCGACGTGCGCCGCATCCGCAGCTCCGCCGAACGCCTGCTGACCGTCGAGCTGCCGCACCAGGTCGAGCGCGCGCGCCTAACGAACACCGGCGACCACCCGGCGCTCGATGCCGCCGCCGCCGCGCCGGCCATCGGCTCGGCGCGCATCCTCGTCGTCGACGACCTCGAGGCCCACCGCGCGGTGCGCGAGCGACGCCTCAGACGGCAGGGGCACGACGTCACGTGCGCAGCCGGCGGCCACGCCGCGCTCGCGATGCTCGCGCACGAGCGATTCGACCTCGTGCTGCTCGACGTCATGATGCCGGACCTCGATGGCCTGACAGTGTTGGAGCGCCTGAAATCCGGGCCGTCGACACGCGACATACCCGTCATCATGATTTCCGCGCTCGACGATGTGTCGAGCGTGGTACGCTGCATCGAGAACGGCGCCGAGGATTATCTCTCGAAGCCGTTCGACCCCGTGCTCCTGCGCGCGCGCGTCGGCGCGTGCCTCGAGAAAAAGCAGCTCCGCGACACGGAGCTCGAGTACCTGCGCGAAGTCGGACGGGTGATCGAGGCCGCGACGGCGGTCGAAGCCGGCCGTTACGAGGCCGGCGCGCTCGCGCAGGTGTCGCGCCGCAGTGACGAGCTGGGCCGGCTCGCACGGGTCTTCGATGGGATGGCCAACCAGGTGAGAGTGCGCGAGGCGCGGCTGCGCGAGCAGCTAGAGGCGCTGAAGCGCGAGATCGGCGTCGTGCGCGAAACAGCGCGCGACACCGCCCAACGGGAGCCGCCAGCGCTGGCCGCGGGCGAACTGTTCGCCAATCGATTCGAGATCGCCGAGGAGATCGGCGCCGGCGGCATGGGCACGGTGTACCGCGCGCTCGACCGCGAGCTCGGCGAGCAGGTGGCGCTCAAGATCCTGCGCTCGGAGCTGGTGACCGATGCGGCAAGCGTGGAGCGATTCAAGCGGGAGATCAGGCTCGCGCGCCGCATCTCGAGCAAGCACGTGGTGCGGACGCACGACATTGGCGAACAGGATGGCGTGTACTTCCTGACCATGGAGTACGTGCACGGCATCACCGTCCGCGAGCTGATGCACACGCGCGGTCGGTTAGGCATCGCGCCGACGATGGCCATCGCGTGCCAGCTCGCGTACTCGCTGGCCGCCGCCCACGAACAAGGGGTGGTGCACCGCGACATCAAGCCGGAAAACCTGCTGCTCGACGCCGCGGGCGTGCTCAAGGTGATGGACTTCGGCGTCGCCCGGCCGGCGGCCGCGGCCAGCGGCCTAACGGAAGTGGGCCTCCTCGTGGGCACGCCGTCGTACATGGCGCCGGAGCAGCTCTTCGGCGAAGCGTTCGACCAGCGGGCCGATCTCTACGCCGCCGGCGTCGTGCTCTTCGAGTGCCTCACCGGCCGCCTGCCCTTCGAGGCGAGCTCGCCGATGGTGCTGATCGCCAAGGTGCTGCGCGACACGGCGCCGAACCCCACGTCGTTGGACGCCGAGATTCCCGCCGGGGTCTCCGACGTCGTTCAGCGGCTGCTCGCCAAAGACCCTGCCGACCGCTTGGCGAGCGCCGCCGACCTCGCACGCGTACTGACGGAGCTGGCCTGAGCCGGGGCGCCTACCGGCGCCCCGGCGGCGTGCCGGACGCCGCCGCCGAGCTGCCAACGTGCTGGATGGCGCGCAGCTCCGCGCGGGCGCGCGTCGCGGTCGCCGAATCGCCCGCACCCGCGGCGGCCGCGGCGAGGCCGCGCAGCGAGAGCACCCGTCGCGGCTGATGCGCGAGCGACGCCCGAAACTCGCGCTCGGCGTCGGCGAAGCGCCGGAGGCCCAGCAGCAGCTCGCCTAACAGCTCGTGCGATGGTTTGAGCACCGGCGGCGGTCCGAACGCGTACGCCAGCGAGTCTTCGGCAGCGGCCGCCGACTCGAGCACCGAAACCGCAGCCGCCGAATCGAGTGAACCGTCGCGCAGCGCCAGCTCGGTCACCACGTCGAGCTCGGTACCGAGCACCGACAAGCCTTTCATGTATTCCACATCGGACGGATCCGGAGTCTGCTCTGCTCCGATGAGCGCCACCACACGCGCACGTTCGCGCTCGAATGCCGCGCGCGCATCGGAGGCCGTACGGCCGTCGCCGCGCCGCGCCGCCGCGAACCCGCGCGCAAATTGATACGACAGGCGCGGCGACGCGGCGCTGTCGAAATCGGGCGTCCACTGGATCATGTCGCCCGACCACGCTTCGGCGTCGATCACGTAGTGGGCCCACATCATCGCCGCGCTGCCGAGCGCCGAGAGATCGGGATCGAGATCGCGCATGTCGGGCTTGTACGTCGCCCGCGCCGCTTGCTGCTCGCAGCCCACGACCATCCGCCGCGCGTCGGCGAGCCGTCCCTGCTCGACGTAGCCGTAAGCCAGCCACGACTGGCCGTGGCCGCAGTAGAAGTGCGCCACGCCCCGCTTCGCCGCCATCGCGTCAATCATCCGCATCGTGTTCTCGTTGGCGCGCACGACGTCGTCCCACATGCCTAACGCCATGAAGATGTGCGACGTCATGTGCTGGGCGTGCGCCGCGTCGGGGGCGATGCGCGACAACGCGCGTGCGGCCGGCAGCGCCTCGGCCGCGTGGTCGGGATCATCCATGCCGTGAATCCAGTAGTGCGCCGCCGCCGGCTCGTTCGGATGTCGCGCGTACACGCTCTCGGCGATGGACGCCGCCCGGAGATATGTCGGCACGTTGCGCACGCCCTGGCTCAATCCCATGAGCGACAGCGCGTAGAAGAGTCTCGCCTCGTCATCCCCTGGATTCGCGCGCACCACGTCGGCCATGCGCTCGGAGAACAACGTATCCCGCGCCGCCTTGGCACCCTCGCCGTACAACGCATCCACGGCGCGCATGTACGCCCGTTCGCGCGCGGTCGGAGCCGCGCGCTCCCGCGCATCGGCGGTGGGCGCGAACTTGCCTAACGC
>DAHUXU010000107.1 GCA_027307005.1 Gemmatimonadota bacterium | reverse complement strand
GGCGCGGGGGAGCGCCGGGCGCGTTGTAATGGCGGTCGGTGGTCGCGAACATCACCTGCGGTTGGTCGAACGCGCTCGCCAGCTTCTCCACACCCGTCTCGTCATCGATGGAGAGTGTCCGCGTCCAGGTCGCACCGCCATCCGTGGTGCGAAAGACGCCGCGCGCGTCGCTCTTGTGGTGCAGGTCGCCCTGCGCCGCGGCGACGACGAGGTTGGGGTCGTGCGGGTCGACGATGATCGACGGGATCTGGCGCGAGTCGTCGAGGCCGACGTGGCGCCACGTTAGGCCGGCGTCGCTCGACCGATACACGCCGTCGCCCTGGTTGATCGATCCGCCGGTGGGCATGTCGCCGGTGCCGGCGTAGACGATGTTGGGATCCGACGGGGCGACCATGATCGCGCCCACCGCGGCGACGCTCTTGATCGAGTCGAAGACCGGGAACCACGTGGTGCCGGCGCTGGTGGTTTTCCACACGCCGCCTTCCGGCAAGCCGACGTAGAACACGCCGGGTTGGCCGATCGCGCCCGTGACGGACGCGATGCGGCCGGCTCGGAACGGGCCGACGTTGCGCCAGACGAGACCGTGATAGAAGGCAGGATCGATGGGGCCTGCCGGCGGCCTGACAGGCGTGGGACGCGGAAGAATGAGGGCGATGAGCGCAATGGGCGCGGCGGACAGCCACTGATGTGGCCGGAGCGTTGTCATGGCGAGAGTCCGAGTGACACGGGGGAAGTTGGTAGGACGAGAATGTACGGGTGACACAGGCCGAGGCAAGCAGTGAAAGGGCGGCGCTGGTGCAGCCCATGGCGGCCGCGTCTCGCGTGCGTAGCACAAATGCAGTACATTGTGACACATGAGAGAGGTGCACCTGACCCTCCGCTTGTCGCGCGATCTCGCCAAAGCGCTGTCGCGATGGGCGCGGACGCATGGCGTGGCCAAGTCGCAGATCGTTCGCGAGGCGGTCGAGCAGTATGTGGGAATCGGCGCGCCCAAGGACGCGTCGGCGGAGGTCGCTCGCCCTGTTCCCGGGCGCGCGGCGGCAGCGCGATGGGCGTCGTTGCCGCATCTCACGGCCGAGGAAGCGGGCGGGCTGGCCGGCGGGATTGCGGCGAGTCGGACCGGTCTGCCGTCGGTCGCGTCGCCGTGGGAGTAGTGCTCGACACGTCGGTGATCGTCGCCGGCGAGCGCGGCACGCTCAGGCTCGAGGCGATGCTCGCGTCGTTGGGCGAGGAGCCGGTCGCGATCGCCGCGATCACCGCCTCCGAGCTGCTGCACGGCGCGAATCGGGGCGCGGATGCCGGCGTGCGGGCGCGACGGGCGGCATTTGCCGAGTCGGTGCTCGACCTCCTGCCGGTGCTGGCGTTTGGCCTAACTGAAGCGCGGCGCCACGCGCAGGTGTGGGCGGACGTGCTGGCGGCGGGCGGGCTCATCGGGCCGCACGCGATGCTCGTCGCCGCCACGGCGATGGCCCATGGCTACGGGGTAGCGACGATGAGCGAGCGGGAGTTGGCGCGCGTGCCGGGGTTGCGCGTGGTGTCGATGGCGCCCTTCCGCGCTTGAGTCAGCCCGCTACGGGCGGACAAATCCTGACACGACGGACAAAGCCTGACGAAAGGCGGAAAAGGCTACAGTAGCGCGCGCTGATAGACGGAAACGTGCTTCGTGCTCTCGCGCCCGAACGCCTCTTGCCCCCAATCCGCCCATCGATGCTCGAGCCGCAGGCCCGCGATGCGCGCCATGAGATCCAGTTCCGATGGCCAGGCATAGCGGAGCGTAACGGGATAGAGGCGGACGCCGCCCTCCGTTAGGACAATGTGTTGGCTGGTCACTCGCTGCTGCGCCAGATCCAGCAGCGACGCATCGCTTCGCACTTCCCCGGTGTCGACACCGATCACGCGCATCGTCTGGCCCGACACGAAGCGCGTGAGGTCCGGTACGAACGCCTCGATTACGAAACGGCCTCCGGGAGCAAGGTGACGCGCGACCGTCTCCATGCAGCGGATCTGCTGCGCCTGCGTGAGCAGCGCGAAAAACGTATTGAACGCGATGAACGCGAGCGAGAAGCGCTCGTCCAGCGCAAAATCGTCGAATGACGACAGGGTGACCGGAATCGCCGCGCCGCCCGGTTTGGCGCGAAGCTTCGCGACCATTGCCGCCGACGCGTCCACACCCTGCACCGTGACGCCGCGGCTCCGTAACGGAAGCGCAATGCGCCCGGTGCCGATGCCGAGCTCCAAGACGCGTCCGCCCTGCGCGAGCTCGGCGAGCGCGTCGATCGAGCGCTCGTCGTACGCGGCGTACCACGAGTCGTAGATGTCGGCGATGCGCTCGCCGTATGTCTCGGCCGTGTAGTCGTGCATGGAAGACGTCGAACGGTGACGCGAAGCGCTCTCCGGCAATGTCACGTGCCCCGTACGCGAGGGCAAGCAACGGACGAGTCGCGGCATCGGGCGCGCTGGCGATCCACGAGGAGGGGACGGATATTCGGTTTCACGCACCCCGGCGTCCGAGTCGTGAACATTCGCGCGGAGGCATTGCATGCGCGCAGTGTGGAAGCGAGCGACGGTCATGGCATTGGCAGCGGTGTGTGTCGCCGCCATGTCGGTACGGTCGCAGTCGTCGAGCGCTCTGACGCTCGCCGGATACGGGTCGGTGGATTTCCCGACGTCGACGACATCGGCCGCCGCCCAACGCGAGTTCTCTCGCGGCGTGCTGCTGCTGCATCTCTTCCACTACGACGAAGCGGCCGACGCCTTCGAGCGCGCCGAGCACGCCGATACGACCTTCGCCATGGCGTACTGGGGCGAAGCGATGACCTACACGCGGGCCGTGTGGGATGAGCAGGACAC
>DAHUXU010000078.1 GCA_027307005.1 Gemmatimonadota bacterium | reverse complement strand
GCGCGCACGACGCGCCACGCATCGCCGCACGTCATGCACAGCAAGCTCTCGTTGATCGCGGGCGGCTTCTCGGGCGGTGACAGCGTGATCGGTCGCATCGGTTCTCCTTACAGCCCAAACTCCTTGCGTCGCTCGGCGATGCGGTCGTGGTCATGACCAGACCTGCTCTCGGCGCCCCATCCCGCGAGCGCCTCCTTGAGCGCGGCGCGGAGGCGCAACACTTCCTGCGCCAGCGCGACCGTGTCCTGTTCCGAGACATCGCCCGTGGTGCCATCGGCGTTTGTTGTGTAGGCGTCGCCAGCGAGGACGCGCTCGGCGAGTGTGGCTGCGGCGTTCATCGTTCCTCCGTTCTTACCAGGGCAGCTCGCCGCCAGCGATGTCGATCGCCGGCAAGGCACACCAGACCGGGTCGAGCATCGCGAACTCGATCTACCACTCCGGCGGCATCGGGCCGCCGCGTTTGAACCGGTCGGCCTCCGCCACGAGCTTGCGGCGGCGCTCGAGGATCGCGAGCAGGGGGTCGGGGGAGTCGGGCATCGGGGAAGGGTACCTCTCGCCCCTGATCCCACTGCCCACCCACTGCCCAGAGACCCCAGGGTGAGCCCGAGCGACCCGCACGAACCCGGACGACGTAGCGACGTAACCGTGTGTGATCCCTCCAAGTGCGCGTTGCTCTTGATGGTCGGTCACGCCTGCTACCGTGTTCGAATCCCGTTGGGGTCGCAAATAATCTCCGCTATTTAGTCTTCATTTTCTCGGTCACTGCCCGGTCACTGCCCAGCCGCTCGACCGCCGCCCGCTTCTCGGCCTTCGACGAGTGCAGGTACCGCTGGGTCGTCTCGAGCGACTTGTGTCCCATCATCTCCATGATGGTCTTCGGCGTCGCGCCGCGGCGGCCCAGCTCGGTGCCGAACGTGTGCCGCAGCGAGTGCCACGGCTTCGCCGGCTTGGTAACGCCCGCCTTCTCGTACAGCTCGTGCGCCACCTGGATCGTCACGTCGTAGCCGATCGGCTTGCCGTCAAGTCGCGAGAAGACGAGCGGACCGCGACGCGGGATCGACTTCATCGCCTCCCACGTCCGCTCGTTGATCGGCAGGGTCCGCCGCTCCCAGCTCTTGGGCTCGGTGAGGTTGCCGCTCCGATCGTAGCTCCACGCCACGGTCAGCTCGCGCCCAAGCTCGTTCACTTCGAGCCAGGGCAGCGCGCGGATCTCGCCGATGCGCAGCCCGACGTCGGCCGCGAGCAGCACGGCGACGCGATAGCGCGGGTCCTCTGCCTTGCCGAGCAGGAGATCCACGTCCTCGGGCGCCACCGCTCGGACCTCGGCGCTCGACCCCTTGATCCAGAACTTCAACTCGGGATCCGCGATCACCTTGTTCGCGACCGCATAGCCGACGAGCGAAGAGAGCACGCTCGTCGTGTTGTTCACCTGCTTACGGCTCGCTTCGTCGTCGAGCATGTCCTTGACGATCGCCTGCACGTGCTCCTGCCGCAGTTCGTTGAGGCGCCGATCGCCGACGATCGGCAGGATGTACGCGTTGAGCCTCTGCTTGGCGTCCTTGCGGCTACTCGGCTTGCTCGCGGCGTGATGGCCGTCGAGAAACGTGTCGACGTAGCCACGGATCGTCGGAACCTCCTTGGGTGCGTAGATGACCTGGCGCGTCATCGCCTTGGTGATGGCACGTCGCTCGGCCTCGAGGGCACCGAGCTTCGTCCGCGACAGGTCGTGGTAGAGCCCGGCGACTCCAGGCGTGCCGAAGATGCGGAGTCGCCTGCCGTCGGGAAAAGTGACCCTGGTCCGGAAGAACCAATGGCCGGTAGTGGGATCGCGTCGAACGGACATCACTGCCCTTTCTGCGCACCCGGAGAACCACACGAGGCCAACCATCCCATGAGGGCCGAGCGGCTGAACCGGAGGACGCGGCCGATCTTTCGGTGCGGTATCGCTTGACGTGCGCACATCGAATAGATCGCATCGCGGCCGACCTTGAGCAGCGCCATCGCGCCGGGCACGTCGAGCACGTCATCGTCGAGAGCGATCACCGTGCCGGCTCCTCGGGCTTCGTCCAATAGCCGCAGCCGTCGTCATAGAACACAGACGGCCACACGCCGTTGGCGAGCAGAATCGGCACCGGCTCGTGGTGGCAGTGCATGCGCGTCGGCCGGTCGGTCGTCGTCGCGTGCGTGCAGTTGCCGCAGCGCTGGGTGCGGAGCGGCGTCACGGCAGCACCTCCCAATCCTCACTCAAGTAGTCCCCGCGCCGCGGTCCGTTCGCGGGCGAGCCGTCGGGCCACGTCCACGATCCAGCGCAGTCGAGCACGAGCCAGCGGTCGCCGCCGTTGCCGCGCCACCAACCCGCACGACGCATCGGGCGGCCGGTACGGAGAGCGGAGAGGAAGGTCATGCTGCCTCCAACTGCGCGCGGACCACCGCGGCGGCGATCGGCGGGCACACGCTGTTGCCGCACATGCGGACCTGCGCCGTGCGAGTGAGCGGCTTGCCGTTCCACGTCGGCGCGATCTCGTAGTCGTCCGGGAATCCCTGCGCGCGGAACAGCTCGCGCGGCGTCAGCATGCGCATCCCGATGTCGACGATCACGAACTCCTCGCCGCCGATTGCGACGGTGACGAGCGCGAACCGATCGCGCGTCGTAGCGGTGCCGAGCGGCAGCTGCACGTCCTGCCCTTCGCTGCGGGTGCCGTAATACTTGGCCAGGAACGCTGCGACGAGCCCGAAGCGGTTGGCGGTGTCTACGGTGCGCAGCGGCTGCTCGAGGTCGGCGACGCGCTCGTCGCCGGGGTCGTCGCCGTTGTAGCGGACGAGGTGCGCGGCGACGAGCGCGTGGTGATCGCGGACCGTCACCGTGCCGAACGGAAGATCGACCTGTGCTCCGCCGTTCCATCCGCCGGTCGGGCGCTCGCCGTAGTGCTTCGCGAGGAAGGCCGCAACGAGCGCGTGCTTCTGACCTTGCGCGACGATCGTTCC
>DAHUXU010000067.1 GCA_027307005.1 Gemmatimonadota bacterium | reverse complement strand
TCCTCGGCGTCTTCGACGCCGTGCAGGTGGCCGGACTGCCCACCGTCCACCCGCGCACACACATCGTCGTGCGACTCAAGGGCACGGCCGCCGATGCGGGCGCGCACGTCATCGCCTTGCAGTGGGTGAATCCGTCCGGCGCGGAGCTGTGGTCATCCAATGGAGAGCTCAACGTCGCGACGCCGCCTGCGGAAGTCGCCGACATCGATTTCCCGCTCATCGCCGCCGTCGATCTGCCGCTCGACGCGGCGGGCACCTACGCGATGCGCATCGCCATCGATGGTTCGGTGCACGGCGAAGTGCGGCTCCACGTGCGCACCACCGTCGTCACCGCCGGCAAGATGGTCAGCTGACGCGCCGCGCCCAACGGAACCGCGAGATCAACGCGCGCGCGTAGGCGTCGGGCGCGGCGAGCGTCTCGATCGCGTATCCACCGCGGCCCAACCCCAGGTGCACCAGTCTGGCATCGCCGAGCGCGATGGCGACGTGCGTGATGCGGCCATCGCCGCGGTCGGAAAAGAACGCGAGATCGCCGGCCGCGAGCGCGCCCAACGCATCGCCGGCGTCCACGGCCTGACCGCGCTCGGCCTGGTCGCGCGCATCGCGCGGCATCGCGATCCCGTGGAGCCCGAACACCGTCTGCACGAGCCCCGAGCAGTCGGCGCCCCACGGCGTGAGGCCGCCCCATTCGTACGGCGTCCCTTCGAACAGCGCGCACGCGGTGCGAGCCGCGGCCGCCGCGCTCACCGGGAATCGCCGCGCCACCTCGACGCGCTCGATGGCCTCGCCGCTCTCCACGACCGCCGCGGCATCGAGCCAGGCGCCGAGCGGCAGCGCGCGGCGCACGCCGGAGGCGTCGCGCACCACGCAGCCGAGCGAGACGCGTCCCGCCGGCTCTCCGTTAGGCGGCACCGCCCTGTCGGATTCCGACAGGTAGCCGCGGTGCATCCACCCCGTGTATCCGTCGCGGAGCCGCACCTCGAACCACGGATCGCGCGCACCCGCGTCCAGCCGCTCCACCGGATGCCCCCACAAGGCCTGCGAGACCTGCTCGCTCCCCGCACGCGGCTCGCCGTTCACCGGCGCCACCGACACCCGCACGACGTACCCGCTCACGCCGACCGTCCTAACGCTTGCCCCGCGACGCGGGCACGATGGACCGCGACGCGCGCGCCAGATCGGCGTCGCTCACGTCGCTCAGACTGCGCACCACGTCGTCGCGCTTCGTCCCGCGCTTGATCGGCGTCGATGCGACGGTCCGCGGCAGCGACCGGTCCAGCGGCACGAACAACAAGCGCGCGCTCCACTCGCCCGTGCGCCGGTCGAACGCCGTGTCGCCCAGCACCGAGAACGCACGCTCGCCTAACTGCACCCGGCGGCGCACCACCACCACGTCGCTCACGACCCGCGCCCGCCCGCCTGCGCCGCGTGCTTCGCCTCGCACTCGCGACAGCGCAGCACGCCCCGAAAGCTGCACACCAGGCAGATGAACGTGCCGCAATCCGCGCACGGATACCCTTCCGATGCACGCTCCTCACGGCCGCACGCGCGGCACATCATTCCGTCGTGTTCCTGCGGCGTCGGCAATCCTGACGTATCGGCCATGCTGTCGAATGTAAGAGAAGACGTCCTTCCGTGAAGACGCGCACCATGCCGCCGGCGTCCCGTGAACCTACCCCGCCCCGCCCGCCACGCGCGGCGCCGTCGCCATCACCATCTCGCCCAGGTTGAACTGCTTGATCTTGTTGATCAGCGTTGCGCGAGAGATGCCCAGCTCGCGCGACGCTCGCGTCCGGTTGCCGTTGTGCGCGCGCAGCGTGCGCTCGATGTGCGCCCGCTCCACCTCGTCCAACGAACGCGGCACGTGCCGCGACAATCCCGCGCCGCTCGCGCGACGCACTTCCGACGGCAGATGCTCCGCGCCCACCCGGCGCGCGCCGCGCGCGACGATCAACGCGCGCTCGAGCACGTTGCGCAGCTCGCGCAAGTTCCCCGGCCACGGATACCGCAGCAGTACCTCCCACGCGCCATCGGCGATCTCCGACGGCGCCGACCGCACCTGGATCTGCAGCTCGTGCATCAACCGCTCGATCAGATCCACCACGTCCTCGCGCGCGCGGGCGCGCAGCGGCGGCAAATGGACCGGCATCACGCTCAATCGATAGTACAGCTCCTCACGCAGCCGCCCTGCATTCACTTCTTCGACCAGATCGCGGCACGTCGATGCAATCACGCGCACGTCCGCACTCGTCTCGCGAACGCCGCCGGCGCGGCGATACGTGCGCGCCTCGAGCAGCTTCAGTAAGCGCGGCTGCAGCACCGGATCGAGCCCGACGACTTCGTCGAGGAACAACGTCCCGTGCTCGGCGATCTCCACCAGCGCTGCCCGACGCCGCCGCGGCCGGTCGTCCACCTCGCTGCCGAACAATTCCTCTTCGAGCGCATCGGACGGCATCCCGACGCAGCTCACATCGAGGAACGGCGCTTCCGCGCGCGGACTCGTCGCGTGGATCATTTCGGCGAGGCGGCCCTTGCCCGTGCCGGTCTCGCCGACCAGCAGCACCGGGGTGCGGTCGGTCGCCGCGAGCAGCTCCACCTGGTGCGCCAGCTCGCGCATCGCCGGCGAGGTGCCTAACAGAGCGCTCACGCGTCCGCCGCCGCGGCGTTCTCGCGCCAGCTGCGCCAGCTGGCGCAGCCGCGCCTTCTCGAGGGCGCGGTCCACCGCCGCTTCCAGGTGCGCCGGGTCCACCGGCTTCTGCAGGAAATGCTCCGCGCCCGCCTGCATCGCCTGCACGGCTAACGGAACGTCGGCGTGCCCCGTGATCATGATGACCACGGCTTCCTCGCCCGCCAGCCTCGTTAGGACATCGAACCCCGTGCCATCGGGCAGACGGAGATCGAGCAACACCAGATCGGGCCTGACGCGCATGAACGTGTCCACGCCATCCTCGCAACTGCCCGCGCGCACCACGTGATGCGACCGCCGCTCGAAGAAGGCGCCCAGCACCGCCGAGACGCCGGGATCGTCATCGATGATGAGTATCGTCGCCATCAACGTCTCCCCACGCTGCACAACAGATGCGCCACCGTGGGCAGCACAAACGGCTTACTCACGTACGGCCGCTTCGCCGTCTGCAACAAGTCACGCGCGGCATCGCTCTCCACATCGCCCGTCGCGAACACCACGCGCTCTGCGAGCTCCGGATCGCGCTCGAGCAGCGTCGCGTACACCGCGTCGCCGGATTGATCGGGCATGCGCAGATCGAGCAGGATGCCGTCGTATCGACGGTCGCGAACGAGCTGCAGCGCTTCGGCGCCCGTCGCCACCGCGTCCACCGTATGCCCTTCGCGCTCGAGATAGCGCGTCAGTGCACGCCGGATCGACGATTCGTCGTCGACGATGAGCAGCAGCCGCGGCGCCGCCCGCGACAATTTTTCCTCCGCGTTCGCGACGCCGTCGCCGGTCGGTGGCGTCGTGATCGGCAGCTCGATGGCAAACGTTGCGCCGTATCCCGGGGTGCTCTTCACCGTGATCTGTCCGCCGTGCTGCCGCACGATGCCATCCGAAATCGACAGGCCTAACCCAGTGCCTTCGCCGATGGCCTTCGTCGTGAAGAACGGATTGAAGATGTGATCCAGGGCGTCGCGCGGAATGCCCGCCCCCGTGTCCGTCACACTCGCCACCACGCGGCTCTCTACGCGACGCGTCGTCAGCGTGATGCGGCGATTGTCGTCCACGCTGCGCAACGCATGCTCGGCATTCGTCAACAGGTTGAGCACCACTTGCTGCAGTTGAAACGAGTCCGCCCACACCAGCGGCAGATCCGGATCGAGCTCCGTCACCACTTCGACCTGCTGCGTCCGCAACACGTACCGCCGCAGCTCGAGCGTGTCGAGTATCACGCGATTGAGATCCGTGCTCGCCCGCTCGGGATCGCGCTGCCGCGCAAACAGCAGCAGGTTCGACACGATCTTCGCCGCGCGCTTCGCTTCCTTGTGGATGATCTCGATCGCATCCCGGTCGTCGGGGCCGACCGCCGTCGAGCTCTCGAGCAGCTGTGCGAACGCCATGATGCCGGCCAACGGATTGTTGAGCTCGTGCGCCACGCCGCTCACCAGCTGCCCAACGGCCGCCAGCTTCTCCCGCTGCAGCAGCTGCGCCGACAACAATTTCTCCTCGGTCACGTCGCGCACCAGACCGAGCACGCCCGCGATGCGTCCGTCTTCCAGGACCGGCGCCGTGATGATCGAACCGGTGCGCACCATGCCGTCCACATCGCGATACCGGAGCTCGGATCGCTGGCGCCGCCCCGCGAGCGTCGCCTGGAACAGCGCCTCGGCCGACTCGGCCTGGCGCCCCTCGAGAATGGTGTTGAAACGTACGCCTAACAACTCGGCGCGCGGTCGGCCGCAGGTCCGCTCGAAGCTCCGGTTCACCGACGTGAATCGCCCGTCGACATCGAGCGTGAAAATCGCGTCCGGCGCCGTTTCCACGAGGTGCTCGTAGCGCGCCTCCGACCGCAGCAGCGCTTCCTCGCGCTCGCGATCCGCGGTGATGTCGCGCGCGATGCCGAGCACGCCGATCGCCGTCGTGCCCTGGAAGATCGGCGTGTTCGTCATCGACAGCAGCCGGCGATCGCCATCCTTCCGATAGAGATGACACTCGTAGCGGCGCGCACGTCCGTCCAACGCATGCTGGAAATGCCGGTCGACCTCGGCGAACTCGTCCGGGTCCAACAGCCATCGCGCGCGCCGCCCGAGCAGCTCTTCGCGCGCGTAGCCCGCGATCTCGCACGTCGCCCGATTCACCGACGTGAAGCTGCCGTCGGCATCCATCGTGAAAATCGCGTCGGTCGCGGTCTCGACGAGGTTGCGGTACCGCGCCTCGGAGCGCGCCACCGCGTCACGCGCGCGTCGCTCGTCCGTCACATCGCGCAGCGACGCAACGACGCCCGTCACCTGATTGCCTTCGCGCAGCGGCGACGTGCTCACCGACACGGTGCGGCGCTCGCCCGTGCTCCGCAGCACCACTGTCTCGTATCGCTGCGGCGTCCCGCCCAACGCAGCCGCTTCGAACGCCGACACGGAGTCGCGCATTTCCGGCGGCAGCGTGTCCGCGACGCGCATGCCGATGAGCGTGTCCCGCGGGTACCCGAACAGCTGATGCGCAGCCGAGTTCGCGAACGCGATCCGCCGGTCCGGATCGGTGATGAGGATCGCATCGCTCGACGTCTCGATCACGCGGCGAGACTGCTCGCTCAGGTAGCTCCGCTCTCGGAGCAGCTCGCGCACCGCCTCCGCTTTGTCCGGCGGCAGGCCGGCGAGCAGCAGCGACTCGTCTGTGCCCGATAGCCTCGCTGGCTCGAACCCTTCGGCAACGTTAGTCATACGACGGCCGTCAGCTGAGAGCGACCTGGGACTCCACGACTCCGACGAATGTGAGCCGGGGTGGCGGCGGGGTCAATCACGTCCACGTGGGAATCAGAAACAGCGCCGCGCCTGCATCGATCTCGACGCCGAATGGCGTCGTCCCCACCAACTCGCCATCGGCTTGAACGTCTTGCGGCGGATCACACTCCACGTGAAAGGTACTTCCGGCCCGAAACAGCAATCGGTCCGGCGCATCGAAGTGCTGCCGTGCCATGCGCCACAGCACGCCCATGGCCTCTCGAGTGTTGGCTGGTGAGTAGAGACAGAGATCGAGCCGGCCGTCGTTCGCGCGGATCCGGGGACCGAGCATGAGCATGTCGTTCAACACGCTCCCGATATTGGCGATCATCACCTCCGCTGCGTCACGCTCCAACGGCTGATTGTCGACGGTCACGCGCGCCCGGAACGTCGTGAAGTCCATCGCCTCGCCAAAGGCCGTCACGGCATAGGCAAACGGTCCGAACCACCGCTTGGCGCGCGGCCACGTGCGCGTGAGCATGCGGACGTCCACGCCGACGCTCACCGAAAACGCGAACCAGTGAGGCGACGCTCCCTGACCCCGCACACACCCCAAGTCGATTGCGGTCGGCACGCCATCGAGAACGACGCGTGTCGCGCCCCTCGCATCCATTGGAATCCCTAACGAACGGGCGACGAGATTCCCCGTTCCTCCGGGCAGAATGCCCACGGGTCGTCCAGAATGCGCCAGCGCTCCCACCACTTCCTTGAGTGTCCCGTCGCCGCCCAACACGACCACCCGGTCCACACTGCCCGCCCGAGCGCTGGCGATCTCTGCGGCATGACCCGAGCGCTCCGTCCACACTTCTTCGACTGCAATCCCGGCCGATTGAAGCACGTCTCGCGCTATCGACACGATGCGCGCGGCGCGGCGCGCGGCCGGATTGACGATGAGGAGAAACGAGCCGCCGCTCAGAAGCTCCACTCGCGGAAGAGATCGATGCCGTACTGCGGCGGCCGACTGCCGATCGACGTCAGTCCCGGGTGACACAGCAGCGCCGCCGACGATGGCTCGATGCTCGCTTGCAGCGAGTACCCGTCCGCGAGACGCTGTTCGACGGTCAGGCCCAACGACTGCCCGAACGAGATTCCCGACTGCTGACCCGACAGTCCGCACAAGCCGGCGTTCACGGTCACGAACGTCTTGTTGCCCAGCTGCTTGCCCACGCCGATGCGCGTTCCGGAAAGGAAACCCGTCGTCGCGCCCGTGGTGGGATCGTTCGTGCTGCCGGTCTGCACCTGCACGTAGTCGATGAATCCGATCTGATCCGCAAGCGCGCGCTCGAGCACCGCACCGACGCTCGGCAGCAGCGCCGCGGCGACTTGCTGCAACACGGGATTCGTCGTCTGGTCGGGGTTGGTCGAGAACGATGGTTGGCCGAACACGAGATAGCTGAGAATCTCCGTGTTGGACAACTGGAACCGCGAGTTGCTGGTCAGGTCGAGCTGCGGATTCGTCGGCGTGCCGCTGATGTGCGCGATGAGCTTCACGTCGTCCGCCACCTGCCGGGTCGGCTGACGTACGGTGTACGTGGCCCAGATGCTCAGCTCCGGCGGAATGTGCGGATCGCCGTAGAACGTCACCGATCCGCTGTCCACTGGGAACGTGCGCTGCACGACGCCGAGGTCGCGGCGGTACGTGCCGCGGCTCACGCGCAGCACGCCGCTCTCGACGCGCTGCGTGCCCGCCTTGGCGAGCGTCATGCTGCCTGACAACTTGATGTTGGCTTCCTCGGAGCGGAGCCACACGTCGTCGCCCACGCGCACGGCAAAGCTCGGGATGCTGAGATGCGTCACCAAACTGTCGAGCAGCGGATTGGCCTCGAGCAAACTCCGATTCTGCACGAGGTTGGTGTCGACGATCGTGTACGCTTCCGGATCATTCAGGTTGACGACCTGTTTGCGAAAGATGTCCGAGATGTACAGGTTGCCCTTGTCGACGGTCATGTCGCCCTGCAGCACGGGATGCTCGAAGGTACCGGTGAGCTGCATCGCGCCCGTCACCTGCATTTGCGCAAAGCCGCGCTTGTCGAGCGCCTGAAAGCTCCGCGCCGTCAGCGTCAACCCGAAGCCGAGCGTTTGCACGTCGCGCCAGTTGGGCACCGCGAACCCGCCGGTGAGACTCACGCGGCTGCCGCCGATGCCCGGACTCTCCGCCGTGAACGTGTCGACGCGAACGCTGTCGGCGGTGAACGCGAGCTTCGCGCGGATGCCGGTCAACTGCACGCCGATGCGCGGGAGCCCCACCGATCCGGCGTTGACGCGCATCGCGCCTTCCACGGTGGGATGCAGTATCGTGCCGCCGATGTTGAGCAGCGTCGACGCGGTCCCGGCGCCGTTGGCGAAGTCGGGCGAAATGGCGTTGAGCAGCGACAGGTCCACGCTGTCGGCGCGGATCTGCCCGCTCAACGAGTCGTGCAGCAGACGCTGGTTCACGTGCTCGAGCGCCAGGTCCACCGGCACGGTCGCCGTCGCGGTGAGCACCACCGTGTCCTTGCGGTACAGCTCGAGCTTCGCGCCTAACTTGCGTGACGCGTAGTCGCCGGCCAGCGTCGCGTACGGCACGTGCACGTCGCCCATCTGCGCGTCGGTGAACCGGCTGGTCCCGTGCATCACTGGATGCTCGCGCGAGCCGCTCATCGTGAGATCGAAGGTCGTCGTCCCGCCTAACGGGCGCGTGGTCTGCAGCAGCGTGCCCACGTCGGCCAGCGCCACGCTGTCCCCCGTCGCCTCGGCGTCGATGGCTTCATGCGCCGGGATCGTCCCCCGCACGCGCAGCATGCCGCCCGCCGTACTCCGCATCACCGCCGTGTCGATCGACAAGCCCCCGCTGTCCTCGACGATGTGCGTCGGCCGCTCGAGGTGCCAGGCGTGATCCTTGAGCGTGGCGCCGGCCGTGTCGACCGTGAGATCGAGCGCGCTCGAATCGCGCGCAAACGCGACCCGCGCCCCCGCGCGATACGCGCCGCGCTCGGAGTCCGCCACCACCACGAGTCCGATCGATCCCGAGGACCGATCCGCCAGCACCACCGAGCCGAAAATGCTGTCCAGCCGAATGTTCGCGATCACCACGCTGTCCATGGCGCCGGTCATCATCCCCGCCGGCGCGTGCGGCAGGCCGTGAAACGCGTACGAGCCGCTCACGTGATGAATCTCGTTGTCGCCGTACGTGATGCTCTGGCCCGTCACCGTGCCGTGCGTTTCGAGCGTATCGATGGATCCG
>DAHUXU010000043.1 GCA_027307005.1 Gemmatimonadota bacterium | reverse complement strand
TTGTCGCTGACGGCGAGGCGGCGTGCGGCGCGGGCGACGAGCGCCGCGCGCGGCGCGTAGCAGAAGACGTGGAGCACGTCCTGGCGCGCCGCGAGCACGGACTGCGCGCCGCGGCCGACGAGGACGGAGTGGCCGCGGCTCGCGGCTTCGATGATGATGCGCTCGGTGACTTCGATGAGGCGCTCCTCGCTGGGGGGCAGCGCGGCGTCAGCCGGGCCCGGGAGGATTTCGGGCGCGCCCAGCGCGAGGGTGGCGGCGAGGCGTTGGGCGAGGGACGGCACGCGCTCCTCGCGCGCCTCGACTTCGGCCGGCGGGGTGCCTAACCGAGCGGCGACTTCATCGACGAACGCGTTGTCGAGCAGCTGCCAGCCGAGCTCGTGCGCGATGCGCTCGGCCACCTCCGACCCGCCGGAGCCGTACAGACGCGACACCGTGATGATGGCCATGCTGGGTCGGGCGGTCCGGGTTAGGCGAGACGCCTGACGCGCAGGTGCTCGACGACGCGGAAGCCGAGTGCGTCCCAGGCGGCGTTGGCGACGGCGTTGTCGGACGCGTTGTGCAGCCGGAGCTCGGTCAGGCCGCGCGCCTCACACCACTGGATGGCGGCCGCGAGCAACGCGCGCAGCACGCCGCGCCGGCGCGCGCGGGGGACGACGTACACCGACGAGATGTAGCCGTGCGTCGCCGGAAACAGGAGCGGCAGGCCGCCGGTTTGAATGCAGCGCAGGATGCCGCTCACCTCGCCGTCCACTTCGCCGAGGAAAATCACTTCGTCCGGCGAGCGGAGTTGGGCGGCGAAGAGCCGGCGGGCACGGTCGGGTGCATCCGGGCGGAGGCGCTCGTAGATGGGATTGTCGCCGTGCTCGCGAAGCAGCGCGAGCCTGAGCTCGACGATGAGCGGCAAATCCGCCATGCACGCGGGACGTACGGTGATGCCGTCGCTCGCTTCGCGACGGCTCGCGCGCGCGTGGCGCGCGGAGGCCGGCGACGGCGAGTGGCGGTCGATCACGTCATCATTCCGCCGCCGAAGAGATCCTGATTCGGGCGGCGGCGTTCCGGCGGTTGGGCGCGTGTGTAATGTCCCGAGGCGGAGCGCGACAATTTCTTGCGTGCGACGAGCGCTTCGAGCGTCAGCTCGCAGGCGGCGGCGGTGATGGCATCGTCGCCTTGCGTCGCCAGGCCGGTGTCGCGGACGAGGTCGACGATGCTCGGGACGCGCTCGAAGGCGCGTACCATCGCCGAGGCGCCGAGGTCTTCGCCTAACTGAAGCGCGTTGCCGCGGTCGAACCACCTGACGATGTCGTCGGTGTTCACGCCGCCGGCGCGCGACTGGAAGGCCGCGTCGGCGGCGCGGCGACTGAGCTCGTCGGCGATCGCGTGTCCGCCGACCAATTCGCCCTCGTACTCGAGCTCCATCTTGCCGGTGATGGCGGGGAGCGCGGCGTAGATGTCGGTGATGCGCGGGACCACCTCGCACTCGCCCATCTCGATGGCGCGCCGTTCTGCGTTAGACACCGCGTTCTCGAGGACGGTGATCGGCATGCGCTGCGAGACGCCCGAGCGCTTGTCGATGCGCTTGTCGCTGCGCGCCTCGAACGCGACGCGCTCGATGACCTCGGCCACGAAGTCGGGGACGCGCACGGCGAGACCGCCGCGCTTGGTCCACGCTTCCTGCTTCGTGATCGCCATGCCGAGCTCGACGTCCTCGGGATAGTGCGTGAGGATCTCGCTGCCGATGCGGTCCTTGAGCGGCGTGATGATCTTGCCGCGCGCCGTGTAGTCCTCGGGGTTCGCGGTGAAGCACAACAACACATCGAGCTGCAGGCGGACCGGATAGCCTTTGATCTGGACGTCGCCTTCCTGCATGATGTTGAACAGGCCCACCTGGATTTTCCCTGCGAGATCGGGCAGCTCGTTGAGCGCGAAAATTCCGCGATTGGCGCGGGGCAGCATGCCGTAGTGGATCGTGAGCTCGTCGGACAGCACGTGGCCGCCGCGCGCCGCTTTGATGGGATCGACATCGCCGATGATGTCGGCGATGGTCACGTCCGGCGTCGCGAGCTTCTCGACGAAGCGTTCCTCGCGTCCGACCCACGCGATCGGCGTGTCATCGCCCTGCTCGGCGATGAGCGCGCGCGCGTACTTGGAGATGGGCGCGAACGGATTGTCGTTCACCTCGCTGCCGGCGACGATCGGCATTTCGTCATCGAGCAGGGTGGCGAGCGACCGGAGTATGCGGGACTTCGCCTGACCGCGCAGTCCGAGCAAAATGAAGTTGTGTCGTGAGAGCAGCGCGTTGACGATTTGCGGCACGACGGTTTCGTCGTAGCCGAGTACGCCAGTGAAGATGGGTGCGTGCGATGTCAGGCGCCGGAGCAAGTTGTCGCGCACTTCTTCCTTGACGGAGCGCGCGACGGGGTGGGACGATGCATAAGTGGAGCGCTTGAGTGCGCCCAGCGTTTTGGGATGAGACGACACGACCTTCTCCATGCCTTCGGGAACGAGCGACGAGAGCGGCGCCGTGGAAGGCGGCGCTGCCATCGTGCAGCGTACACGCCGAACAGCCCCTGCCGCCAGGGGTGCGGCGTCGTGAACGTGTCAATCCGCCGGGGTCACCTCGACGAGGTTATCGTAAAACACAGGACCGTGGCCGAGGTCGGTCTCGCGCTGCGACGTGGTGTGATTGGCGTTGCGTCCGTCGGCGGCGAACTTGCCCCACCAAATCGACGGCGCCCACACGGAGCCTTCGCGTACGCTGTCTTCGACGCGCGCGACGGCGAGAAATTCGCCGCGATCGTTGTGCACGAGGACGCGCGAGCCGGGTACGATCGCGCGCGGCGCGGCGTCCACGGGGTGGATGACTAACTCGGGCTCGCGTGCGGCGCGGCGCAACGTGTCGATGTTCACGAACGTGCTGTTGAGGAACTGGTGCGCGGGCGACGAGATGAGCGTGAGCGGGTAGCGCTCGGCGAGCTCCGGCGCGCGCTCGGCAGATTCGTACGGCGGTGTGTAGGTCGGTAGCGGGTCGAGGCCCATCTCGGCGAGGCGCTCGGAGTAGAACTCGCAGCGACCGCTCGGTGTGAGGAAGCCGCCCTGCGCGAACGGCAGATACGGGCGCGGCACCGAGAGGCGCATCCATCCCCGCTCGACTAACGCATCGAAGGTCACGCCCTCGAGGTTGCGTCCGCCGCCGTCGAGCGCCTGGCGAATGAGGGTCCGGTCATCGTCGCGGAGGACGGGATGGGCGAGTCCCATGCGCGCGGCGATGAGGCGGAAGATCTCACTGTTAGGCTTCGCCTCTCCGACCGGCGCGATGGACGGCCGATTCAGCGCAACGTAGTGGTGGCCGTACGCCAGGTGCACATCCCAGTGCTCGAGCTGCGTCGTGGCCGGCAGGACGATGTCGGCCCAATCCGCTGTGTCGGTCTGGAAGTGCTCGAGCACGACGGTGAAGAGGTCGCGTCGCGCGAGACCTTCGAGCACGGCGCTGCGATCGGGCGCCACGGCGGCCGGATTGGAGTTGTAGACGACGAGGGCACGCACGGGCGGGCCGCCCACGCCGGCGTCGGGCCGCGTCAGCGCTTCGCCTAACCGAATCATGTTGATGGTGCGCACCGGCGGCGAGAGATCCGGGCGCTCCAAGGTCGCGTGGTCGAACGTGAAGTTGGCGCTGGTCGAGAGCTGCACGCCGCCGCCGGGCCGGCGCCAGTGTCCGGTGATTGCCGGCAGGCACGCGATGGTGCGCACGGCCATGCCGCCGCCGGCGTGGCGCTGCAGCCCGTAGTTGACGCGGATGAACGCCGCGCGCGCGCGGCCGTACCGTTGGGCGAGATCGACGATCGACGACTGCGGGATGCGCGTGATGCTCGCGACGCGATCCGGAGGGTACTCGGCGGCGCGCGCGCGCAGTTGGGCTTCGCCGAGCGTGTATCGTTCCATGTAGTCGCGATCGACGCGCTCCTCGGCGAACAACACGTGCATCATCCCGAGCGCGAGTGCCGCATCGGTGCCCGGTCGAATGGGAATCCATTCGTCGCACTGCTGGGCCGTGCGGGTGCGCAACGGATCGATTGCGATGATCGGTGCGCCGCGCTGACGCGCTTCGAGCACGAACGGCCAGAGATGCGGATTCGATGTGAGTGTATTCGTGCCCCAGAGCAGCACCAGATCACTCTCGGGAATCCCTTCCGCGTCCGCGCCGATGTTTGCCCCGACGGTCATCTGCATGCCGATCTTTCCCGCCATCGAGCAGATCGTGCGATCCAGTTTGGACGCGCCGAGCAGATGGAAGAACCGGCGATCCATCGAGGACCCTTGCACGAGACCCATCGTGCCGGCGTACGAGTACGGCAGGATCGACTGCGGTCCATCGGTGGATCGCGCGATTTCCGTAAGGCGGGTGGCTACTTCGTCGAGCGCGTCGTCCCACGTGATCGGCTCGAACTGTCCGCGGCCTTTCGGGCCGACACGACGCAGTGGTTGCGTAAGGCGGTCGGGGTGATACGTGCGCTCCACGTATCGATTGACCTTGGCGCAGAGAAATCCTTGCGTGAAGGGATGTGCGGGGTCGCCCGCGACGCGCACGGCGCGTCCGTTTTCAACGGTGACGAGCATCGCGCAGGTGTCCGGACAA
>DAHUXU010000027.1 GCA_027307005.1 Gemmatimonadota bacterium | reverse complement strand
CGTAGGTGCCGGCCACACGGATCGTCACCATGCGGATGCTGTCGACCCACGCGAACTTCCCCGTATCGGCGGCCGAGCCGTGCGCCGCCGCATCGTGATAGAGCGGTAGGTTCGCGGTTGGAATCGCTATGAGATCTCCGGTGGAGTCCGGCTTGTAGTAGGTGAAGATCGGCGGATCGCCGCTGTTCCACACGATGCCGCTCGCAACCACCTTGGGCGCTCCATCATTCACACGGCGAAAGAGCACGTATTGGTTGCTGTCTGCCACCGTGCTGTCGAGCGAGGCCCAATACGAGATGGTTTCCGCCGCCCCGGGCACACCATTCTGCAAATAGTTCATTTGCGGATACACGACCGCGCTGTGCGGTAGCGTTATCTGCTGCGTCGTGAGCATGCTCGCGGTCGACATCGAGTCGACGTCCGGATCGTAATACGCCGCGTTCAGATCGTTCGCGTCGCGGGTGACGATGTCCGCGTTGAACGTGAGCGAGAACTGATCCGCCTGTACGATCATGGGCTGATTCGACAATACGCCGGTGCCGGCCAGACGCAGGTCGCGATCAACCGTGTTCTGGGCGAACCGTGCGTTCTGTTGGGCATCCATTCGGCCCGCACTCGCGCTCAGCGACCGCGCTTGCATCTTGAAGAACGGCACGGCGAGTCCGAACACCGCGACGAACAGCGCCAACGCGATCAGCATTTCGATCAGCGTGACGCCTCGCTGCGGCCGGCGCTGTAGTGGTGTCGTCATGGCTCGTCGTCATCAGAAGGCCGCAATGACTGACGTTTTCTTCATCGGCGTCGACAACGCCGACGCCGTCACGACGACGGTCACGGTCTTGTAGTCGGCACGGGTGGTAGACGTGTGCGTGATGTACGTCTGCCGCGTGAAGCCCGGATATCCGGCGATGCCCGTTTCGGTCGCCACGAACTTCGCCTCGAGCGATGCGTACACGGGGTATGCTTTGACCTGCTCGAGTCTGGCGACGGCGAGATCGCCGGCCATGGACATCTCGTAGCCCGTTCCCGATGAATGGGACAGCCGCGAGACGAACGTCCCCATGCCGAGCATCGCGCCGGTGAGAATCGTGAGCGCGATCAGCGTTTCGATCAGCGTTAGGCCCTGACGGGCGCGCATCGAGAAGGTCATAAGCTCGCCTGCTCCCACGTGCCATCGAGGTAGCGCCACCAACTCGTCCGCCCGGTCGATTGAATCACTCGAACGCAGCGGAAGTCATCGTTGCTGGCGCGCTTGGAGGTGAGGTAGATGTCGGCTTCGCTGCTCGCAGCGCCATCGCGGTGGAAAATGATCGTCGGCATACCGGCGATGGTCTTGATGCCGCTGCCATCGATCGATGACGCCGCACTGCCCGAAATGCCGGCCGGCGGAACCGCGAAGTGCACCGAGTCTTCGAGCTGCGCGTAGATCACGTGCTCGCCGGCGTCCACCGTCGCATTGTTGTTGTTGTCTTCGAGAATGCGGATGCGGCGGTTGGCCGTGTCGAAGCTCACGACCACATCGTATTGCCGCGTGACGGCCAACCGCTCCGCATTCTGCAACGAGACACGTACCGTCCGCGCAGCGGCGTCGACGCGGAACTGTGTGAAGTTCACCTTGGGATAGGCGAAGGCCGCGATGATGCCGATGATCACGAGGACGATCATCAACTCGATGACGGTGAACGCCCAACGCGACGAACGTCGCGACGCCGCGATCGCGGTGGCAGCTGAACGGTGACGCGTGGTCGTGCGCATGACCTTCTCGCAAGAGCTGAGCGCCTGTGGTCGCCGGGCCGAGCGTGTCGGCCGTTGCTGGACGGCGGCGCAGGCGCCACTCAGAGGCGCGCCACGCGCGGACCGGGTCGAGTGCTCGACCCATGCCTTGCACGTATCATATTGTGGTATAACGTTTTACGAGCGGCGTGGCATGACACGTCCTACGCAAACACTCGCAATTGTGCTAGAAAGTTGCGGCCGTTCGCCCAACAAGGCAGAACGCACTCCACCGACGCCGACTGCGGCCCGTTAGGCTTTGGCGGACTCGCTGCCCATGAGCGTCGCCATCACCGCCTTCTGCACGTGCAGCCGGTTTTCCGCTTCGTCCCACACACGGCTCTGTGGCCCGTCGATCACCTCGGCGGCGACTTCCTCTCCGCGATGTGCGGGAAGGCAGTGCAGGAAAATCGCCGTCGGCTTGGCTTTCGCCATCAGCGCAGCGTTCACCGTGAAACCGGCAAACGCGCGCGCACGGCTCGCCTGTTCTTCCTCTTGTCCCATCGATGCCCACACGTCGGTGTTCACCACATCGGCCCCGGCGGCCGCTTCTGCCGGGTCGCGCACGACATGCACATCGGCGGCCGTTTGTGCGCGCGCCAGCAGGACGGGATCGGGGTCGTAGCCCTCGGGGCATGCGAGCACGAGCTCGAAGCCGAGGCGATATGCCGCGTTGATCCACGAATTCGCCATGTTGTTGCCGTCGCCGATCCACGCGACGCGTTTGCCATCCCAGCCGCCCACGTGCTGCCTAACGGTAAGCAGATCGGCCAGCACCTGGCATGGGTGCAGCAAATCCGTGAGGCCGTTGATCACCGGCACGTCGGCGTACTTTGCCAGCTCCTCGACCTCCGCATGCGCGAACGTGCGAATCATGATCCCGTCGACATATCGGGAGAGCACGCGCGCGGTATCCGCGATCGGTTCGCCGCGTCCCAGCTGAATGTCGCGCGGCGAGAGGAACAACGCATGGCCGCCGAGCTGCCATGTGCCGACCTCGAACGACACGCGGGTCCGCGTGGACGATTTCATGAAGATCATCGCCAGCGACTTGCCCGCCAGCGGATGACCGACATACCGGCCGCACCGCATGTCGTCGGCCAGCTGAAAGAGATCGCGCAGTTCTTGTGGGGAGAAATCCGGGATGGCCAGAAAGTCGCGGTGCATGCGGGTCAGGCGTGACAGAACGAGTCGTTAGGCGCCGTCACAGAATGTAGCGGCGCAGGTCTTCATCGTCGACGATGGCCTTGAGGCGGTCGCGGACCGTCGCGCCATCGATCGTGATCGGCTTCGTGCCGCGGTCGGGCAAATCGTACAGGACGTCCTCGAGCAGCGACGACATCACCGTGTGCAGGCGTCGCGCGCCGATGTTCTCCATGCGCTCGTTTACACCCGTGGCGATCCGCGCCAGCTCGGCGATCGCATCCTCGGTAAACGTGAGCAGTGCACCCTCCGCCGAGACCAGCGCCGCGTACTGCTTCGTCAGCGCATTCTCCGGCTCCGTCATGATGCGGACGAAGTCCTGCTCGGTGAGCGGCTTGAGCTCCACGCGAATCGGGAACCGGCCCTGCAGTTCCGGAATGAGATCGCTCGGCTTCGACACATGGAAAGCGCCGGCCGCGATGAAGAGGACGTGGTCCGTCTTCACCATACCGTACTTCGTCTGCACGTTCGAACCCTCGACGATCGGTAGGAGATCGCGCTGCACTCCCTCGCGAGACACGTCGGGACCGCCCATCTGCGAACGCTCTCCAGCGATCTTGTCGATCTCGTCGAGGAAAATGATTCCCATCTTCTCGACGCGCTCCAATGCGTCCGACGTGACATCCTCCATGTCGACCAACTTCTCGAGTTCCTGATCGAGCAGAATCCTCCGCGCCTCCGAGACTTTCACCGTCCGCTTCTTCCGCCGCTTGGGCATCATGTCCTGCAGCATCTCGGTGAAGTTCTCGACGCCCTCGCCGGCGCCTTGCGGCACCAGCATGTCGAACATCGGAGCGCCCTGCTGGGTCACCTCGACTTCGACTTCCCGGTCCTCGAGTTGTCCGTCACGCAGCAGCTGGCGCAGCTTGTCTCGGGTGCGGCTGTAGCGCTCCTTCGTGGCTTCCGGAGTCCCGCCCTCGCGCGCCACCTCTCCACCGGACGACACGACGAACAATGACGGCCCGCTCCCCGCGCCGCCGGCCGCGGCCGACGCCGCACCGCGCTGCCCTTCGGCGGTCGCTTCGCTCGGTCGCGGCAACAGCAGATCCAGCAACCGCTCGTCGACCCGCTCATAGGCGAGATCTTCGACTTCGTTCTCGCGCTCCGTGCGCACCATGTCGATCGCGCTCTCGACGAGGTCGCGCACCATCGACTCGACATCGCGTCCGACGTAGCCGACTTCCGTGAACTTCGATGCTTCCACCTTGCTGAACGGAGCGCCGGCCAGGCGCGCGAGACGGCGCGCGATTTCCGTCTTGCCCACGCCGGTCGGACCGATGAGGATGATGTTGTTAGGCGAGATCTCGTCGCGAATGCCTTCGGGCGCTTGCTGTCGACGCCACCGGTTGCGTAGCGCAATGGCCACGGCCTTCTTCGCGTCGCCCTGCCCAACGATGTACCGGTCGAGCTCGGCGACGATCTGCCGCGGTGTGAGATCGGCCAGTCGTGCGATTGCTTGCTGCGTATGCTTGGAAGGCATGTCTCGCGTGGTGTCCGGTGAACCTGATGCCCGGATCACAGTTCCAGAACGGTGATGTTTTTATTCGTGTAAATGCAGATGTCGCCCGCGATTTCCAGGCTGTGCCGTACGATGGCCGCTGGCACGAGATTCGAATGTGCGAGCAGCGCACGCGCCGACGCGAGCGCATAGGAGCCCCCCGATCCGATCGCAAGAATACCATCTTCCGGCTCAATGAGCTCGCCGGTCCCCGAGATAATGAAGCCGTGCTGTCGATCGGCGACCGCGAGCAATGCTTCGAGGCGTCGCAGTACGCGATCGCTTCGCCATTCTTTGGCTAGCTCGACAGCCGCGCGAGGCAGATTTTCGGGAAAGCGCTCGAGCTTTTCCTCGAACTTCTCGAAGAGTGTGAACGCGTCGGCCGCCGCTCCGGCGAAACCAGCCAGCACTTTGCCGCCACGCAGCGTTCGCACTTTCTGCGCGTTCGCCTTCATCACGGTCTCGCCGACTGTCACCTGGCCGTCGCCGCCAAGCGCAACTTTCCCGTCGCGTCGGACGCCGAGGATGGTTGTGGCACGTATGGTTGGCAGACCTGTCATGGCCGGAAAGATAGTCCGAAGCCATGCCGACTGCTGCCTGCCCGCGGCTGCTGGCCGAGACCGGTCCGGCGGCGCTGCTACGCGCTAATCGTCGCTGCTGACCGGCCAGCCGTAAGCGGGAGTCGCGCCTGCCTCCGATTGGCGTGGATCTGTGTTGACCGACGACGGGGACGCACGACCGGACGGCCCGTTGATCAGATCGAGCAAGTAGCGCCAATTGAGCACGACGCCTGCTGTCAGGAGAGCAATGCCAATGAAAGTGGCGGCGATGGAAAACGGTGTACCGCCGCCGCTCAGCAGAACCAGGGCTGTGCAGACGAGGCTTCCGCCAAGACATCCCTGCCCAACACGGCTCCGCTCCGCGCGTGGCGTCCGTCGGCGCTCGGCTGCGAAGGGCTCATCGCGCAACGCAGCATCGGCGACCAACGCACCGCCGACGACGGCCGCGATCAATCCGCCAAGAAATGGAAGCACTTCCATCCAGCTCATAACTGTCGTCCGGGTGCAAGAAAGAAGCCGCCCCACACGCAGGCAAATGCGGGTTGCTATGCTCGTGGGTGCGCTTTGATGTATACCGCTTTCAGTCGTTCGACGCTGGTATGTGTATAAATCTGTGTGGTGGAAATCGACGCATGTCCGAGTAATTCCTGGACGGCACGCAGGTCGGCGCCGGCATCCAGCAGGTGCGTCGCGAACGTGTGGCGAAGAGAGTGAACGGACAGCTCGGCGTCCTCGTCGATCTGACGCAGCAATGCGCCGACGACGGTCTGAACCATTCGTACTCCGATCCGCTTGCCCGTCCTGGAGACGAACAACGCCGAGCGATCCGCGGCGCCGCCGAGATCGCGCCGCAAGGCATCGCGCTTGAGCTCGTAGTTGCGCAACGCAAGCACCGCGTGGTCGCCTAACGGAATGATGCGTTCCTTGCGTCCCTTGCCGCGCACCTTGACTTGCTGCGAAACGAGATCCAGGTCGCGCATGTCGATGCCCGCCAGCTCGGACAGGCGCATGCCGGTCGAGTAAAACACCTCGAGGATCGCGAGGTTGCGGACGTCGGTGAACCTCCCGCTCCATGCCCGCGTCTCCGCTTGCTGAAAGAGCAGATCGATTTGCGCGCGATCGAGATAACCGGGGAGTCGTTTGTCGAGCTTGGGTGAGCCCACGCCTCGCGCCGGGTTTGCCGTGACCTGCTCGTTGCGGTGCAGGAAACGATAGAAGCTCCGCACAGCCGACAACGACCGCGCCACGGAACGCTTCGAGAGGCCGCGCCGGAGCAGATGGCTCATGAAGGCGCGAATCGCGAGCCGGTCGACGCCTTCCCATGTCCAGCCCTGCGTTCCGTAGTAGCTCGCCAGGAAGGCAACCAAAGCGTGCAGATCGCGGCGGTATGCCGTTACGGTGTTAGGCGAATCGTTTCGCTCTTTCTCGAGGTGCTCGAGAAAGTCGACGATCTCGTTCGGGACCTCGAGCTCAGGCGGCGCTTCGCTCATGGGGCAAAAGCGTGCGCATTCGTCTCCGTGCGCCAGGTCTCGATTGCTGCGATCGCACGCTCCGCGAGCAGCTCACGCTTGCGCCGCTTGTCTCGGATGTGCTCGTCCAGTTCG
>DAHUXU010000021.1 GCA_027307005.1 Gemmatimonadota bacterium | reverse complement strand
GTGTCGGCGGATCCGGATGCGACACTGGCGCGTCTGGGCGGCAGCCTGACGCTTGACGAGCTCCATGCCCTCGTGCGCCGCGCGCGGGCCGCGCTTGGCGCGGCGCGCGCGGCGCCCGAGGCCGGCGCGAGACGAAAAGATCCTCGCCTCCTGGAACGGACTCATGGTGCGCGGCCTCGCCGAGGCCGCGCGCACGCTCGATAACGACTTGGCCCACACGCTCGCGACTCGCGGCGGCACCTTCCTGCTGCGCGAGCTCGTACACGAGGACCGCGCCGTGCGCGTGTGGAGCGCGTCGGCCGGCAAGCGCCGCGTCCCCGGCTATCTCGACGACCAGGCCGCCGCCGCGCTCGCGGCGCTGTCGATGTACGAGCTGACGTTCGACGAATCGTGGGCCGCTCAGGCGAGACGCCTAACGGAAGCGATGGTCCGCTGGTTCCTCGACGACCAGGCCGCGACGTTCTTCGACACGGCCCACGATCACGAAACGCTCATCACGCGGCCTCGCGAGATCACCGACAATGCAACGCCGTCGGGCACGTCGCTCGCCGTAGAGCTGCTGCTCCGCCTGGGAGATCTGCTCGACGAGCCGTCGTGGCGCCAACGCGCGGTGGATGTGCTGTCGAGTATCGGCCACGCCGTCGAGCGATATCCGCTCGCGTTCGGGCACCTGTTGACGGCCGCCGATATCGCGGTCTACGGGCCGGTGGAGGTCGCATTGATCGGCGACCCTGCCAGCGTCGGGTTTTCCGCGCTGCAACGGGTCACCGCGTCGCAGTTCGTGCCGGGACTCGTTCTGGCCGGGGGGCGCGCCAACGGCGAGATCGCGCTGCTCCGCGACCGCCGCATGATCAACGGTGCAGCCACAGCGTTCGTCTGCCGACACCATGCGTGCGATGCCCCGACGACACTACCGGATACGCTGGGCGCACAGCTCGAGCTGGCCGTCGATGCCGCGCCGCCGGATGCCGCCGGACACCCGCCTAACGGCTAGCTGCCTCGCGTCAGAGATCGCCGCACGTCAGCAGGACCGTGTGACAGCGGTTGCACACGAGCTTGCATCGCAGCCAGACGAGATCCGTCCCGCCGCAAATGTCGCACGACGACGCCTCCGGAGGCGGCGCCTCGCGGCGCGGCGCGGCTTCGCCGTGATCGTCAGACGCTGCTGTTGATTGATCGCGATCCGACATGCTGTGCCTCGCGCCCGTCGGCGCGGCGAGTTCAACCGTAACGTAGCAGCGGGCGGCCTTCACGCGAACCCGAAACACAACGCGCCCGCGCGGTCGGATCGCGCGGGCGCGCTCTGTTCGCGGATCGCAGCGCAGGTCACCGCCAATGGCCTTCGACCCAGTACCAGCCGCGGCGGTCGTGCGCCCAATGTCCGGGTCGCCAGCTGCGATAGCCGCGCTCCACAACGATCCAGCGGCCCGGCATCCACGCGTACGCGCGCCCGTTCCAATTCCAGTGCCCAGCAACCCACACGTAGTTCACACCTGGAGCCCTGCCGATGACCTCCACACGCTCCACCGGCGGCGCTTCACGCACGTACACGCGTTCGCCGCGCGGCGCAGATGCACACGCGCCGACGCCAAGAAGCATGGCCGCGAAGGCCAGCGTCAACACGCTTCGTTTCGTTGGTTGACTCATCTCACCCGCCCTTGCGCGTCAACGCGCATCGATGAACCCGGTCGACAAAAATGCAACGTTCGGCCCGCCGAGCGGGCCCTGCACTTGATTGGACGACCCGAGTCAGCGGGCGTTAATGGCGGACCCTGCAGTTAGACCGAGTCGTTTCGCCCGGTCGGCACGGTCTCGTGCCGGCGCGACGACTTGAACAGGCGGAACAGATACGTCATCGACGGAAAGAGCACGAGCGCGCCAAGCGCGAGGGTGACGAGAAAGATCAGCTGCGTGCGTCGCGGGGCTGCGGCATTCTCAACGGTGAGAGATGGAGGCACCAGGTATGGTGCCTGTGCCGCGGCCCATCCCCACAAAATGAGTGATACTTGCGTGGCTGCAGCGATGCGCGCGACGTGCCACCGCCTAAACCAGAGCGCCAGGATCGCGCCGATCGCGGCGACCGCGGTCAGCACGTGCAGCGGCAGCGCCCATACCGACGCGATGAGTCCCGCGCTGACTCGCGGAGCGCGCGATCGCGCGAGCAGCAGGGCAAGAAACGCCGTGACAAATACGGCGAGCGCAGCGAAGAGCGCGCGCCGCCTGAAGTCCTCGCGTAAGGCATCACCCGTTGCTTCGACCGTGAGATACGTGGCGGCAAGGAACGCGAACACCGCGAGCACCAACGCGCCGACCGCAATGGTGAACGGCGAGAGCCACGGCAACAGGTACAACGACGCGAAGGATTCGCTGGGCGCGCCGCGCACGATTTGGTCGAGCATGGTGCCGATGCGTCCCGATGCGATCGCGCCGATACACACGCCAAGGAGCAGCGGCGTGAGCAGGCTGGCGATGGAGAAGACGCGGCCCCAGCGGCGTTGCGGGGCATCGTCGCTGCTCCCGTAGCTGCGGAAGGCAAAGGCCGAACCGCGCAGCACGATACCGATCAGCATGAGCGTGAGCGGAATGTGCAGCGCGATCGCGAGGCCGGAAAACGCGGGGGGAAAGCAGGTGAACAACAGCACGACGACGAGGATGAGCCACACGTGGTTGGCTTCCCAGATCGGTCCAATCGCCTCGGCGATCAGCGCGCGCTGGTCGGCGCGGCGCGGGCCGGTGGCGAAGAGGTCCCATACGCCGCCGCCAAAATCCGCGCCGGCCAGGAGGACGTACGCGTTGAGCGCCACGAGTGCGACGACCGCGATCGTGATCGCCACGCCTGTCCCGTTAGGCGGCGGCCGGCGCGGTCGCCGCGCCGTCGCTCTCGCGCGTGATCGGGCTGCGCATCACGAGATCGTACAGCAGCCACACGACGACCACGCCGAGGAAGCAGTATAGCGCGCTGATCGCGAGGAACGGCACGATGAGACCAGGCATCGGCGTCACCGCATCAGATGTACGCATGACACCGAAAATGATCCACGGCTGCCGGCCGACTTCGGTGACGGTCCACCCGGCTTCGATGCAGAGAAAGCCCATGGGCGATGCCAGCGCCACGGCGCGCATGAGCCATCGGTTGGCGGCGAGGTCGCGCCGCCGCCACGTCTCGAGCACGATCCAGAGGCCGAGGAGCGCGAGGTACGTGCCTAACGCAACCATCACCTGGAAGGCAACGTGAACGATGGGAACCGGCGGCCAATCTCGACGCGGCACGGCGTCGAGCCCGCGCACCACGGCATGGGGGTCGTGAAAGGCGAGCAGCGACAAGCCATCCGGAATCTCGAGCGCCCAACGGGTTCGCTCGGCGTGGACGTCCGGGATCCCGCCGATGCGCAGCGGCGCGCCGGCTTGCGTGCGGAATTGGCCTTCCATCGCCGCGAGCTTCGGCGGCTGCCAGCGCGCCACGTAACGCGCACTGATGTCGCCGGAGAACGGCTGGACGATCGCCGCGGGTACGCCGACGATGAGCGCCACAGCCAGCGCGCGCCGGTGGAATGCATTGCGACGATCGCGGAGCAGCATCATCGCGTGAATGCCGGCGACCGCGAACCCGGTGGCCGCATACGCCGCCAACAACATGTGGAGCACTTCCGGAAACGCCGCGGGGGTCAGCATCGCGGCGATCGGATCCACATCGACCGGCGAACCGCTCTGGAGACGGAATCCGGCCGGCGTGTTCATCCACGCATTCGCAATGACGACGAACAGCGCGGATGCCGCTCCACTTATCGCGACGACTGTCCCGGCAGCGATGTGTGCGCGAGGCGAGATGCGCTCCCATCCATACAGATAGACGCCAAGGAAGATTGCCTCGGCGAAGAAGGCGAATCCTTCCAGCGAAAAGGGCATCCCGATGATCGGGCCAGCGAATCGCATGAAGCTCGGCCACAAGAGGCCGAGCTCGAAGCTGAGCACGGTCCCCGATACCGCACCGACAGCGAACAGGATGGCCGTGCCCTTCGCCCAACGCTTGGCGAGCTCCAGATACATCGCGTCCCCGGTGCGATGCCATCGCGTTTCAGCGATGACCATCAGCACCGGCATCGCGATGCCGACGACCGCGAACAGGATGTGAAAGCCGAGCGAGACCGCCATCTGCGACCTGGCGGCGAGGAGGTCGCCCATCAGAACGCCTCGAACTCGAGCTCCAAATCCAGCGCCGGGGCGCGTTGCGTGAGGGCGTCGACGGCAATCCGATCGACCCCGGCCTGCGCGAAGGTGCGCACGGAATCCAGCCGCACGTTGCCGGTGACCTGCGTATACACGCGCGACGACGCCGCTTCGACGCATTCGCGTACGTGGGCGGGTGTCATGTCGTCGAGCAGCACCACATCCACACGCGCGGCAACAGCGCTGCGCACCTCGGCGGGCGTGCGACAGGCGATCTCGATTCGGGTGTGATCCGACGCCAATTCGCGCGCGCGTCGAACGACCATGGTGACGTCGCGATTGACCGCGGCGAGATGGCTGTCGCGGATCTGCACGAAGTCCAGGCCGTCCCGTCTGACGCCTAACGCGCCCCCCGCGCGCGCGGCGTAGTGCTCGAGCTCGCTCAGACCCGGGGTGGTCTTCCAGGTATCGATGATTCGGGCCGACGTCCCGCGCACGGCCTCGACGTACGACGATGTGAGCGTCGCGATGCCCGAGAGATGCCGTAGGAAATTGAGTGCCACTCGCTCGGCAGAGAGAATCGCGTGCGAGAGGGCCGTGATGCGGAGGACCGGTGCGCCGTCCGTGACGCGGCCCCCGTCGTCGACGTCCACGCGCAGCGCCGCGTTGGAGTCGAACAGGCGGAACGCGGCGACGGCTAACGGAATGCCGGCCAGGATCCCGGACTGCCGCGCAACGATGGTCGCGTGCGCACGGCGCGCCGACAGGACGCTCGCGGCCGTCGCGATGTCGTGATACGCGCCATCCTCGAGCAACGCGGCGCGCAGGCAGGCCTCGAGCTGTTTGTCCGACAGCGGGAATCCGAAACGATCATCGTCGGCAACGGGCGCGCCCATCTGGGGCGTGACGGCGCGCGAGGATCGTCGGTCGCGCGATGTGTGCGGCACCTGGGGGCCGGTCCCGCGGTCAATTTCCCGACGCGGTTCGATGGAGCGGCGGCGCTCGGCATGCGACCGTTCTTGCTCCGGCTCATACATCTCGCTTGTACCCATGAGACCGGACCTCCTGCTGTCCGCACTGGAATCTGGAAGCTGACAAGTGCCGGTGATGGATGCAAGACGCGGGCAACTTGGTGGCGCTTGCCGCCCCTTTTCACCGGTCCCAAGTTACGCGGCGAAGCGCACGCTCAAATCGCCGTACAGGGAACGCAAGGCGTCGCATTCCAGTTCGTGAAAATGATCCCGTACATCCTCACGATCATCGCGCTTGCCGGCGTCGTGGGGGGTGGATACCTCCGGCAGCGCTGGGCAGAGCCGAGTGATCGGGTGGCGATTGGCCGAGCCAGAGTGTTCGGGCGTGGTTCGACAGGTGGCCCTGACCGCTAGATTCCACGCGTGACCTCCCGTATCGGCGCGCACGTCAACAAGCTCCGCTCGGGCGAACCGGGGAAGCTCGGCGTTCTGATGGCGACCGCCTTCATCGACATGGTGGGGGCGCTGATCATCATCCCGTTGTTGCCGTTCTACGCCGTCAAGTTCGGCGCGAGCGACTTCATGGTGATGGTGCTCGTGTCGGCGTTCTCGGCCATGCAGCTGGTGAGCGCGCCGCTCTGGGGACGGGTGTCCGACCGATACGGACGCAAGCCGGCGCTCCTCATCGGACTCGGCGCGTCGGCGATCGCATACGTCGTCTTCGCGTATGCGGATTCGTACTGGCTGCTGCTGTTGTCGCGCGCCGTGCAGGGTGCGGGCGGCGGCACGACGGCAGTGATTCAGGCCTACGTCACCGACAGCGTCGAGCCGCGCAATCGCGCCAAGGGGTTAGGCTGGCTCTCGGCGGCGACCAACGCCGGCGTCGTGTTAGGCCCGGCCATCGGCTCGTGGTCGCAGGGATTCAACAACCACGCGCCGGGCCTGGTGGCGGCGGTCCTCTGCCTGCTCAACGTGCTGTTCGCCGCCAGATTCCTGGTCGAGTCGCGCGTCGTCTCGGCGGCCGATCGCGCGAAGCCAAAGACCGGCAGCAAAACGTCGACCGCCGTGCTGCGCGTCGCATCGTGGCGCCACATGGGCGATCCGCCGTCGCGGCTGATCTGGATGTACTCGGTAGGCATCGGCGCATTCTACGGTGTGAACGCCCTGATCACGCTCTACCTCGGCCGAGCGTTCAATGTAACCGCTGAATCGATCGGGCCGTTCTACTCGTACATCGGCGCGCTGAACATCCTGTTCCGGCTGCTTGTGTTAGGCAAGGCCGTGGATGGGCTCGGCGAAATGCGGACGTCGCGCATCGGGGCGACCGCGCTCGCGCTGGGGCTGGCGTTCATCCCGTTCACATCGCCGGTGCACATAGCCCATTTGACGTACCTGACGATCGGTCTGGCGCTCGCCCTCATCCCGTTTGGCACCGCGCTCAACTTCCCATGCGTAACGGCGACCTTGTCACGCGTGGTGAAGGATGAGGATCGCGGTCTGTATCTCGGCGTGCAGCAGACGTACGGCGGCTTGGCGCGCGTGCTGTATCCGTTAG
>DAHUXU010000019.1 GCA_027307005.1 Gemmatimonadota bacterium | reverse complement strand
CGCGCTTGCGCGCCGCGGGCGCCGGCGGCGTCCCGGTGATCGGCCGCATCGCCGATGGCCGCCTGCTGCTCGACCTGCGCTCCGTCCCCGAAGACGAGGACGACGCACTCGCCACCGCCGTCCTCGCGGCCCTCGCCTGACGATGCGCCCTGCGGTGTTCCTCGATCGCGATGGCACGGTGAACGTCGACACCGGCTTCGTTCGGCGGCCGGCCGATGTCGTCCTGATTCCGGGCGCCGCGCGCGCGATCGCACGCCTCAACGCCGCGCACGTGCCGGTGGTGATCATCACAAACCAGTCGGGCATCGGCCGCGGCCTGCTCAGTGCCGCCGACTACGCCGCGGTGCGCGACCGCGTGGCCGAGCTGCTGCGCGAACAGGGCGCACACGTGGACGCGACCTACGAGTGTCCGCACGACCCGCGCGTCGGCGCCTGCGAATGCCGCAAACCGGGGACGGCGCTGTTCACGCGCGCCGCGCACGATCTCGACCTCGCGCTCGACCGCTCGTGGTACGTCGGCGACCGGTGGCGCGACATCGCCGCCGCACTCGAGTTGGGCGGCGAGGGCGTGCTCGTGCCCGGCGCGACCACGCCGGACGAGGATCTGCGCCTGGCGCGAGCACGCGCGCGCGTCGTCGACACGCTCGGCGAGGCGGTTGACACCGTGCTTGCCTCGCTCGCGGCGGTGCGATGACGGGCGACACGCGGCGGATCGCCGTGATGGCATCGGGCCGCGGCTCCAATCTCGATGCGCTGCACCGCTATCTCGCCGCGCTCGGCCCGCGCGCAGCGGCGGCGATCGGACTGGTCGTGTGCGACCGCGAGGCGGCCGGCGCGCTGGCGCTCGCCTATGCGTTAGGCATCGACGCCCGCGTCGCCGCGCCGGGCCCGGATCACGGCGAACGCCTGGCGTCGCTCCTCGCGGAGTTCGACGTCGATCTCGTCGTGCTCGCCGGCTACATCCGGCTCGTCCCCGATGATGTCGTGCGCGCGTATCGCGGCCGCGTGGTGAACGTGCACCCTGCCCTGCTCCCCGCGTTCGGCGGCCGCGGGATGTACGGCGCGCGCGTGCACCAGGCCGTGCTCGATGCCGGCGCGCGCGTGAGCGGCGTCACGACGCACTTCGTGGATGCCGTGTACGACCGCGGCGCGATCATCGCACAGTGGCCGGTGCCGGTGTCGCCCGGCGACACCGCCGCATCGCTCGCCGCGCGCGTGCTGCGCGTCGAGCATCTGCTGTATCCGCGCGTGGTGCAGGCCGTGGCCGCCGGCCGCGTGTCGCTCGACGACGCGGGCCGCGCGGTGTGGGCGGATGCGGCGCCGCGCCGCGGACTGACCTTCGTTCCCGAATCGCTGGAGGACCACGAGATTGTCCGGTACATCGACGATGCGCTCGCCTGCTGACCGCGTTAGGCGCCGCGCCCGCCGCGGCGCGCTCGTCGCGGCGCTGGCCGCGATGGCGGCGGCTCCGGCCGCTGGCCGCGCACAGGGCGCCGGCGCGCCCGACACCACGACGCTGCCGGCGCTCGAGTCGTGGATCGCCCTCGACGCGTCGCCGGGCCGCGAGATCGGAGCCGACGCGATCATCGAGCGCGCGATTCCGGGGTGGCAGCGCGATGCGTTAGGCAACCTGGTGATGCGCCGCGGCAGCGGCAGCCCCCGGCGCATCGTCGCCTGCGCCATCGACGAGCCGACCTTCGTCGTCAGCGAGCTCACGGCCGACGGCTATCTGCGCCTTCACGATCCCGTCGGCCTGCCCCGCAATCCGTTGTGGGCGCAATTCCATGAAGGCCAGCGCATCATCGTGCACACGCGTCGCGGCGGCGTGCCCGGCGTGATCGGCGTCCGCAGCGTGCACCTGTGGCGCGGCCGTTCGCCCGGCGACGCGCCGGCGAGCATCGAGAACCTGTGGGTCGACGTCGGCGCGCGCAGCAGAGCCGAGGCGCAGGGGATGGGCATCGAGCTGCTCGACCCCGTGACGCGCGACTGGCCGCGCTGGACCTACGGCGATTTCGTCGCCGGCCCCGGAGCTGCCGACCGCACCGGATGCGCGGCCGTCGCCGCCGCGGCGAGCGCGGCGCCCGAACACGGCGAAACCGACTACGTGATCTCGGTGCAGCACAGCTTCCGTTGGGCGGGGCTCTCGGCGGTGGTCGCTTCGTTAGGCGGCGCCGATACGCTCGTGCTCGCCGTCGCGCTCCAGACGGCGCCCGGACCCGGCGGGCCGCCCGTGAGCGCACGCACAGACACGCGGCCGCCGTTTCCTGCCCTGCCGGGCGTCGAGATCGGCACGACGATCGAGCTCGGCGTGCGGTCGCGCTACCCCAACACGCTCGTCGAGAGCGTCGAACCAGGCGACGCCGAGCAGTACGACGCTGCAGTCGCGCGCGCGGCAGGAATCGCATCGCGTCCGCCCTTCGTCGAGCTCGACGTGCCGCCCGAGCGTGCGAACGAGCCGCGCGACAGTCTCGCCGGCGCGGCCTCCCTCCTCCGCCGTCTCGCCGACACGTACGGCGTCTCGGGCGACGAAGGCCAGGTGCGCGACGCGGTACGCGCCGCGCTCCCCGAGTGGGCCGCGGCCAACGCGCAGGTCGATACGGCGGGCGACATCATCGTCGCCGTTGGGCCGGACCGCGACACGACGGTCTTCGTCGCGCACATGGATGAGGTGGGCTTCGCCGTCTCGCGCATCTCGCCCGACGGCATCGTGTCGCTCGCGCGCCGCGGCGGCTTTCTGGGCTCGCTGTGGGAAGGACAGACCGCCATCGCGCACGTCGATTCGGGCCAGTCGCACGTGAGCGTGCGCGGGATTTTCGTCCCGCGCGACAGCGCGCACACGGCGCAGCCGCGCGAGCTCACGGCGTGGTTCGGGATCGATTCCGCAGCGCTCGCCGCGCGCGGCGTCACCGTCGGCACCACGATCACCAGCTACAAGAAAGCGGCCCGCTTCGGCGCGCTGCGCTTCTCGGCGCGTTCGCTGGACGATCGCACCGGATGCACGGCGCAGCTGCTCGCGATGCGCGCGATCAATCCGGCCACGCTGACGCACAAGGTGATCTTCGCATTCTCGGTGCGCGAGGAAACGGGGCTCTTCGGCGCGGCGGCGATCGCGGCGGCGTTGGGCACATCGGTGCACCGCGTGCACGCGATCGATACGTTCGTGTCGGCCGACGACCCGATGGAAAGCGACCGCTTTGCCGACGCGCCGTTAGGCGCCGGGGCCGTCGTCCGCGCGCTCGACAATTCGAGCGCCACGCCGCCGGCGGAGGTCGATCGCGTGCTGGCCTTGGCGCGCGCGGCGCGCATCCCGATCCAGGTCGGCACGACCAACGGCGGCAACGACGGGAGCGAGTTCGTGCGCTGGGGCGCCGTGGACGTTCCCATCGGCTGGCCGCTCCGCTACTCGCACTCGCCGGCGGAAGTGATCGATCTGCGCGACGTGCTGTCGCTCAGCCGCGTGATCGAGCGCCTCGCGCGCGCCTCCGAGCCTGCGCGTCGTCCGACGCCGCCGGCCGCGCCGAAACCGTAATCCCGAACCCAGGAATCATGCCCCGCGCATTACTGTCGGTATCCGACAAGTCTGGTCTCGTCGACCTCGCCCGCGGCCTCGCCGGCCACGGATGGGAGCTCGTGTCCACCGGTGGCACCGCGCGCGCGCTGCGCGACGCCGGCCTAACGGTGAAGGACGTGAGCGCCATCACCGGCGTCCCGGAAATGCTGGACGGCCGTGTGAAGACGCTGCATCCGGCCGTGCACGGCGCCCTGCTCGCGCGCCGCGACCTGCCCGAGCACATGAGCGCGCTCCGCGAGCACGACATCGCGCCCATCGATCTGGTCGCGGTCAACCTGTATCCGTTTCGCGAGACCGCGGCGAAACCCGGCGTCGCGCCCGAAGATGTGATCGAGCAAATCGACATCGGCGGACCGTCCATGATTCGATCGGCGGCCAAGAACTTCGCCAGCGTGTACGTGGTCGTCGATCCCGCCGACTATGCGCGGGTGCTGGCCGCGGTCGAGGCGAGCGATGACGATCTCGACCTGCGCACCCTGCTCGCGGGCAAGGCATTCGCGCACACCAGCGCCTACGACGCGGCGATTGCCGGCTGGTTCGCCGCGCAGCGCGAGGCGCTCTTTCCTGAGTACGTGGCGCTGTCGCTCGAGCGCGCGCAGTCGCTCCGGTACGGCGAGAACCCCGACCAGCGCGCGGCGTTCTACGTCGAGCGGCCCGGCGCCGGACTGCAGGGCCTCACGCAGCGCGGCGGCAAGGAGCTCAGCTTCAACAATCTCCTCGACCTCGAGGGCGCGCTCCTCGCCACCGATCTGTTCGCCGGCGACCGTCCCTGCTGCGCCATCATCAAGCACACCACGCCGTGCGGTCTGGCGTTAGGCGAGACGGCGCTCGAGGCCTATGAGAAAGCGTTGGCCTGCGATCCGGTATCGGCGTTCGGCTCCGTGATTTCGGTGAACGTGCCGGTCGATGAGGCCGCGGCGCAGGCCATCTCGCGGCTCTTCGTCGAGTGCCTCGTGGCGCCCGCATTCTCCGAAGAAGCCGTCGACATCCTCGGCCGCAAGAAAAATCTGCGCGTGCTCGAGGGACCGGCGCAGTGGGACAAGGGCGCGTTCGACTTCAAGCGGGTGCGCGGAGGATTCCTCGTCCAGGAACGCACCGGCATCGGTGACGAATTGTCGTCGTGGCGGGTTGCAACGAAGCGCGCGCCCACGCGCGAGGAGCAAGCCGACCTCGAGTTCGCCTGGCGCGCCGTGGCGAGCGTCAAGTCCAACGCCATCGTACGCGCTGGCCCCGGCGCCACGATCGGGATCGGCGCGGGCCAGATGTCGCGGGTCGATGCGTCGTTCCTCGCCGTGCACAAGGCAAAAGGCGCCGGACACGACACCCAAGGAGCCGTTCTGGGATCCGATGCTTATTTTCCGTTTCGTGACGGCGTCGACCAGGCCGTCGAGGCCGGCATCACCGCCATCGTGCAGCCCGGCGGATCGGTGCGCGACGACGAGGTGATTGCCGCCGCCGACGAGCGCGGCATCGCAATGGTGCTCACCGGTAAACGGCTCTTCCGCCATTAGACTAACGGACGCCTCGCGCGCCCCTCCTCCCGACCGCATGGCCACGACCGAGCTCGACTATCGACCCTCGTACCGGGCAGCCGCGATTGCCGGCGTGCTCGTGTTC